>NZ_JBHWBS010000097.1:0-14576 GCF_042735655.1 Streptomyces sp. NPDC059567
GGTCAAGGGTGAAGCGCAGCGCAATCGGCGAAGCCGACGCGACGCAGGAGCGCCCTTGACGCACCGACTCCGGTCGCCACACTCGGAACGAGGGCGGCCGACCCAGAAGCTCGCAAGGGCCCTCACACCAAGCCCCTCAGAAGCCCGAAACCCGTAACAGCATCCGCACCAAGACCCTCAGAAACCCGAAACCCACCCCACCGCCTCCCCCACCGTTCCCGCCACCGCGACCCCCTCCGGCACCGGCGGCCTCCGGACGATCACGACCGGGATCCCCGCCTCCCTCGCCGCGCGGAGTTTCGGGGCCGTCGCCGTGCCGCCGCTGTCCTTCGTGACGAGGACGTCGATGCCGTACCGGCTCAACAGCTCCCGCTCCCCCTCCAGGGTGAAGGGCCCCCGGTCCAGGAGGACTTCGGTGCGGGCCGGCATCGGGGGTTCGGGGGCGTCGACCGACCGTACGAGGAACCACTGCGGGCATTCGGCGAACGCGGCGAGCCCCATTCGCCCGGTCGTCAGGAACACCCTCCCACTGGGACTTCGTCCCGGGAGGTGCCCCCACCCGCGTCCGCCCACCACCCTCGCCGCCTCCTCCAGCGAGGCGACCTCGTGCCAGTCGTCGCCGTCCACCCGGACCCAGCCGGGGCGGCGCAGGGCCAGCAGGGGAACATGGGCGGTGGCGGCCGCCCGGGCCGCGTTGAAGCTGATGTTCTCCGCGAAGGGATGGGTGGCGTCGATGACCGCGTCCACGTGGTGCTCGCGCATCCAGGCCACCAGTCCGTCGACGCCGCCGAAGCCCCCGACGCGTACCTCGCCGGCCGGCAGCCGGGGCTCGGCGACGCGTCCGGCGAGGGAGCTGGTGACGCGGACGCGGGGGTGCAGGGCGGTGGCCAGGGCGCGGGCCTCGGTGGTGCCGCCGAGAATGAGTACGTGCACGGGAGTCCATTCATGAGTGCCGGCGGCGGTCCGGGCGGCGGGCGCGATGCCCAACTCAAGCACACGGGTCTGCGGCCGGGCTGGACGACCGGTGCCTGTGCGACGGCGGCGACGACGGCCGCGTACACGGCGCTGCTGACCGGCGAGTTTCCCGACCCGGTGACGATCACGCTGCCGAAGGGCGGGCGTCCGGCGTTCGCGCTGGCGGCGGAGGAGCTGGGCTCCGGCGCGGCGATGGCGGGGATCGTGAAGGACGCGGGCGACGATCCGGACGTGACGCACGGCGCGCTGGTCCGGTCGACGGTGCGGATCCTGCCGGCCGGGTCCGGTGTCGTCTTCCGGGCGGGACCGGGCGTCGGGACGGTGACGCTGCCCGGCCTGCCCCTGGACGTGGGCGAACCGGCGATCAACCCGGTCCCGCGGCAGATGATGCGCGCGCATGTGGCGGAGGTCGCGGCGACGCACGGCGGCACGGGCGATGTGGAGATCACGGTCTCCGTCGACCACGGCGAGGAGATCGCCCGCTCCACCTGGAATCCGCGGATCGGCATCCTGGGCGGGCTGTCCATCCTGGGCACGACGGGCATCGTCGTGCCGTACTCGTGCTCGGCCTGGATCGACTCCATCCGCCGCGGGGTGGACGTGGCGCGGGCGGCGGGTCTCGCCCATGTGGCGGGATGTACGGGCTCCACCTCCGAGAAGACGGTGTCGACGCTCTACGACCTGCCGGAGATCGCGCTGCTCGACATGGGGGACTTCGCGGGGGCGGTCCTGAAGTACATCCGCCGCCATCCGGTCGACCGGCTCACGATCTGCGGCGGCTTCGCGAAGCTGTCGAAGCTGGCGGCGGGCCATCTGGATCTCCACTCGGCCCGCTCGCAGGTCGACAAGGGTTTCCTGGCGGATTTGGCCCGTACGGGCGGCGCGTCGGAGGCTCTCGCCGAGGAGATCGCTTCGGCGAACACGGGCCTGGCGGCCCTCCGTCTCTGCGAGGCGGCCGGCGTCCCCCTGGGTGACCTGGTGGCCGCCCGCTCCCGGGACGAGGCCCTCGCAGTCCTCCGCGGCGCCCCGGTGGCGGTCGACGTCATCTGCATCGACCGCGCGGGCACGGTAGTGGGGCGTTCGACGACGGCGGGGCCGGGCGCCTCGTGAGGCGCGTGACGGTTACAGATCGTCGGGGACCAGCCGGAACGCCTTGTGGCCGGTCAGAGGTCTGATCATGCGGAAGTGGCGGTCCGTGGTGAAGAGGACCTCGGTGCCATAAGCGGCCGCCAGCGCGACGTTCATGGCATCGGTCAACCCGACACCCTTTCCTCCGTCCGCGTCCGCGTAACCCTCGGCGACGGCGATCGCCGTGGACAGA
Source organism: Streptomyces sp. NPDC059567 (assembly GCF_042735655.1). Classification (NCBI taxonomy): domain Bacteria; kingdom Bacillati; phylum Actinomycetota; class Actinomycetes; order Kitasatosporales; family Streptomycetaceae; genus Streptomyces; species Streptomyces sp. NPDC059567. The sequence goes on from NZ_JBHWBS010000097.1 coordinate 2,297, forward strand.
TGCGCGGCCACCGCCGGCACCTCGAACCGACGAGTGGCCGCATATCGCTCGATGAACCTTGCCGCGGTCAGAGCTTGCCTCGCTCCCGCGCGCGCCGCGATCAGGTAGTCCAGCTCGGCCAGAACCATCGGCGAGATCACCAGGTGGCTGATCGCAGCCAGCCCTTCCTTGTGCTCTTCATGCCCGGTGAGGCGCGGGTCGAGAAGGCGGTAGAGAGCATTGGTGTCGGCGATGGCGATCACGCCTGAGTCCCCATCCCTTTGAGCACGTCCTCGATCTCGTCGTCGGTGAGGTCGGGGAGCACGAGGTCGGGGAGATCGATCGCACCCATGGGGTCGGTGGGGTAGGGGGGAATCTCATCGCTTATGGGCACCACGCGGGCGACCGCGACACCGTTCTTGGTGACCGTCACGGTCTCACCCCGGGCCGCCGCGGCGAGGATCTGGGAGGACTTCTGGTTGAACTCTCGGGCCGTGGTCTCCATGTAGTACATGTTACTACCAGACCTCTTGGGCAGCTCGACACTCTCACCGACACCGGATGCGCCGCCTCCCCCGCGAACCTAGGCTTGCGAGGGCAAGGCCCCCACGAGAGAGGGATGTGCCCCATGGCGAAGCGAGGCAACAAGAAGCGCGCCCGCAAGAAGAAGAAGGCGAACCACGGCAAGCGGCCGAACGCCTAGAAGCCGGGGCCGGACATCCGTCGGGTGTCCGGCCCGGGCGCGTCACGGGGGCGTCGGGGTTCCATCGTTCGCGGGGCGACCGACGGGTGGGGAAGGGATCAGCAGACGTGCCGCTCCCGCGCCGGGTCGTAGAGGTGGCTGTCGCGGAACTGCGAGGCCGCCAGCGTGCGGCCGACCAGGATCACGGCCGTCTTGGTGATGCCGGCCTCCTTCAGCTGCGCAGCGATGTCCTCCAGGGTGCCGCGGAGCACGATCTCGTCAGGGCGGCTGGCCATCGCCACGACCGCGGCCGGGCAGTCGGCGCCGTAGTGGGGCAGCAGCTCGGACACGACCCGGTCGACGTAGCGGGCGGCCAGGTGCAGGACGAGCAGGGCGCCGCTGCGGCCGAGCGTGGCGAGGTCCTCGCCCTCGGGCATGGGCGTGGCCTGCTGGGCGATGCGGGTGAGGATGACCGTCTGGCCCACGGTCGGGACGGTGAGCTCCCGCTTGAGCGCGGCGGCGGCGGCCGCGAACGCCGGGACGCCCGGTACGACCTCGTACGGGATGTCCAGCGCGTCGAGCCGGCGCATCTGCTCGGCCACGGCGCTGAAGACGGACGGATCGCCGGAGTGGAGCCGGGCCACGTCCTGGCCGGCCTCGTGGGCGCGGACGATCTCGGCCACGATCTGGTCCAGGTCCAGGTCCGCCGTGTCGATCAGCCGTGCGTCCGGCGGGCACTCGGCGAGCAGTTCGCGCGGGACGAGCGAGCCGGCGTAGAGGCAGACGCCGCAGGCGGCGAGGGTGCGGGCGCCCCGCACGGTGATCAGGTCGGCCGCGCCCGGGCCCGCGCCGATGAAGTAGACGGTCATGCTCCAACTCCTGCTTTCGTTACGGACCACTGCGTGACCGGCATCGACTGGCGCCAGCCGGTGAAGCCGCCCACCGGGACGGTCTGCGCGACGGCGAGCCGGACGAGCTCCCCGCCGTATCGGCGGTAGCGCTCGGCCAGCAGCGCCTCGGACTCCATGGTCACGGTGTTGGCGACCAGCCGGCCGCCTGCCGGCAGCGCGTCCCAGCAGGCGTCGAGCAGGCCGGGGGCGGTCAGGCCGCCGCCGATGAAGACGGCGTCGGGGGTGGGGAGGCCGGCGAGTCCGTCGGGGGCGGCCGCGGTGACGACCCGCAGCGCGGGGACGCCGAGGGAGGTGGCGTTGCGCGCGATGCGGGCGGCCCGCTCGGGGTCCTTCTCGACGGCGATCGCCCGGCAGGAGCGGTCGGTGCGCATCCACTCGATGCCGATGGAGCCGGAGCCGCCGCCGATGTCCCACAGGAGTTCGCCGGGTGAGGGGGCGAGGGCCGCGAGGGTGGCCGCGCGGACGTACCGCTTGGTGAGCTGTCCGTCGTGTTCGTACGCCTCGTCCGGCAGGCCGGGTACGGCGCCGAGGCGCGGTGTGTCGGGCGCCCGTACGCAGTCGAGGGCGAGGACGTTGAGGGCGTCGAGCCGCTCGTCGTCGGGCCAGGTGTCGGCGGTGCCGTCGACGAGCCGCTCGTCGGGGCCGCCGAGCTGTTCGAGCACCCGCATCCGGCTGCCGCCGTACCCCTTGTCCCGCAGGAGGGCGGCGACCAGCGCCGGGGTGTGGCGGCTCTCGCTGAGGACCAGGAGCCGCACCCCGTCGTGGAGGGAGGCGGTGAGGGAGGCGAGCGGCCTGCCGACCAGGGAGACGGTCTCGACGGCGTCCAGGGGCCAGCCGAGGCGGGCGCAGGCGTACGAGACGGAGGACGGGTGCGGCAGGACGTGGAGCCGGTCTGCGCCGACGGTCTCGGCGAGGGTGCGGCCGATGCCGTAGAACGTCGGGTCGCCGCTGGCGAGGACCGCGATCCGGCGTCCCTCGTGGGCGGTGAGCAGTCCGGGGACGGCGGGGCGCAGCGGGGAGGGCCAGGTGACGCGCTCGCCGGGGCAGTCGGCGGCGGGCAGCAGGTCGAGCTGGCGGGGGCCGCCGATCAGGACCTCGGCGGCGCGCAGGGTCCGGCGGGCGTTCTCGGGGAGCCCGTCCCAGCCGTCCGCGCCGATTCCGACGACCGATATCGCAGGCAGGGGAAGGGTGCTCACGTCGGCGAACTCTACGGGAGGGCCCGTTTCCGCTCTTCGTGACCGTGCTTACTTCTGGGCGTTCTGCCCCACGTAGAAGAGCAGCCAGACGAAGCCGGCGAACGCGTGCGTGGCGAAGACGTACACGAAGACGCGCAGGAGGACGCCGCGCTCTTTCCAGCGCTCGTAGTCGGACATGCCCACCAGAGTACGGGCCGGGGCGGGGGCGGGTCAGGCCGCCCCTGGCTAAACGGATAACTATCCGGTACGGTGAGGGCGATGAGAGGGACCCCACGGAATACAGGGCCCGGGCGGACGGTTGAGCGTGATGGTTTAAGGTTCAACCAATAGCACCAGAGGCGCCCCAGCGAGAGGTGAGCACGATGCAGTTCGGGATCTTCACCGTCGGCGACGTGACGACCGACCCCACCACCGGCCGTACGCCGACCGAGCACGAGCGGATCAAGAACACGGTCGCCATCGCGCTCAAGGCGGAGGAGGTCGGGCTCGACGTCTTCGCGACCGGCGAGCACCACAACCCGCCGTTCGTGCCGTCCTCCCCGACGACCCTCCTCGGGCACATCGCCGCACGGACCGAGAACCTGATCCTGTCCACGTCCACGACGCTGATCACCACCAACGACCCGGTGAAGATCGCCGAGGACTACGCCACCCTCCAGCACCTCGCCGACGGCCGCGTCGACCTGATGATGGGCCGCGGCAACACCGGCCCCGTCTACCCGTGGTTCGGCCAGGACATCCGCCAGGGCATCCCGCTCGCCATCGAGAACTACGCGCTCCTCCACAAGCTGTGGAGGGAGGACGTCGTCGACTGGGAGGGGAAGTTCCGCAGCGCGCTGCAGGGCTTCACCTCCACGCCCCGCCCGCTGGACGGCGTCCCGCCGTTCGTCTGGCACGGCTCCATCCGCTCACCCGAGATCGCCGAGCAGGCCGCGTACTACGGCGACGGGTTCTTCGCCAACCACATCTTCTGGCCCAAGCAGCACACCGAGAAGATGGTCGGCCTCTACCGCCGGCGGTACGCGCACTACGGCCACGGCACCCCCGAGCAGGCCATCGTCGGCCTCGGCGGACAGGTCTTCATGCGCAAGAACTCCCAGGACGCGGTACGGGAATTCCGCCCGTACTTCGACAACGCGCCCGTCTACGGCCACGGTCCGTCCCTGGAGGAGTTCAGCCGCGAGACCCCGCTGACGGTCGGCTCCCCGCAGGAGGTCATCGACCGCACGCTCTCCTTCCGGGAGTACGTCGGCGACTACCAGCGCCAGCTGTTCCTGGTCGACCACGCGGGCCTGCCGCTGAAGACGGTCCTGGAGCAGCTCGACCTCCTCGGCGAGGAGGTCGTCCCGGTGCTCCGCAAGGAGTTCGCCAACCTGCGGCCGGCCGACGTCCCGGCGACCGCCCCGCTCCACCCCGCCGTCACCCGCACCCCGTCCCAGGAGGCGTAAGTCATGCAGACCCTGAAGCTGGTCGCCGTGTCCGCCGGGCTGAGCGCCCCGTCCTCGACGAGGCTGCTCGCCGACCGCCTCGCCAAGGCGGCCCAGGAGCGGCTCACCGAGCAGGAGTACGTGGTCGAGGTCCGCGTCGTCGAGCTGCGCGACCACGCCGTCGACATCGCGAAGAACTTCGTGACGGGCTTCCCCTCGGCCCAGCTCCAGGAGGCGATCGACGCCGTGACGGGGGCGGACGGGGTCATCGCGGTGACCCCCGTTTTCACCGCCTCGTACAGCGGTCTGTTCAAGTCCTTCTTCGACCTGATCAACCCGGAGGCGCTGACCGGCAAGCCGGTGCTGATCGGCGCGACCGGCGGCACCGCCCGCCACTCCCTCGTGCTCGACCACGCGATGCGACCGCTCTTCTCCTACCTGCGGGCGCTGGTCGTCCCGACGGCCGTGTACGCGGCCTCGGAGGACTGGGGTTCGGGCGGCGACGAGTACACCGACGGGCTGCCGTCCCGGATCGCCCGGGCCGGGCACGACCTCGCCGACCTGGTGGCGGCGCGGGGCCCGGCGGGGGAGGCGGACGACGACGAGGTCGTGCCGTTCGAGCGCCAACTCGCGGACCTGCGGCTCGACTGATCGTCGCGTCGGGCTCGGCCCGAAGGGCGTGCCGCCGTGCGCGGTTCACGGTGGGTGACGCCAGATCATGCGCTCGGGACGAACCGGGCGCATGATGCCTTCATGGACATCAAGCTCGAACTGATCGGCGTCCCCGTCACCGACATCGACCGGGCCAAGGCCTTCTACGAGCAGGTGGGCTTCCACGCCGATCACGACATCCCCGTCAACGACGACATCCGCTTCATCCAGATGACCCCGCCGGGATCGGCGTGCTCGATCACCTTCGGCAAGGGCATCACCACGATGGCCCCGGGCTCCCTCGACAACATGCAGGTCGTCGTCACCGACATCGAGGAGGCGCATGCCGACCTCAGCGCGCGGGGCATCGAGGTCAGCGAGATCGACGACCAACCCTGGGGCTCGTTCGTCTACTTCGCCGACCCGGACGGCAACCGGTGGGCGGTCCAGCAGAAGACTCCACGAGGCAAGTGACCGCTCGCGCCGGCGCTACTTGCGGTTGTAGAGCCGCATCGTGATCGCTCCGAAGACGATCACGAACAGCGCGGACCAGCCGAGCGACCAGGCGATGTCCGCAGCCGGCCAGTTCCCGGCCATCAACTCACGTACGGCAGTCGCCAGATGCGTCACCGGGCTGTTGTTCACGAAGGCCTGCAGCCAGCCCGGCATCGTGCTCGGGTCGACGAAGACGTTGGACAGGAACGTCAGCGGGAAGATCACCATCATGCTGACGCCCATGACCGACTTCTCGCTGCGCAGCATCAGACCGAACATGGTCCAGATCCACGAGAACGCGAACGAGAACACCAGCAGCAGCGCGACCCCGAGCAGGACGCCGACGACGCCGCCGTCCGGCCGGTAGCCGATGAGGATGCCGACGGTGAGCATGACCGCCGAGGCGATCAGATAGCGGACGACGTCGCCCAGCAGATAGCCGACCATCGGCGCGGGCCGCCAGATCGGCAGCGTACGGAAGCGGTCGAAGACGCCCTTCTCGATGTCGGTGTTGACCGAGACGCCCGTGTACATCGTGATCATCACGACGCTCATCACGAGGATGCCCGGCAGCAGGAACTGAATGTACGCCGAGACCGAGCCGGCCAGCGCGCCTCCGAAGAGGTACGTGTACATCAGCACCATCATGATCGGGAACGCCGTCACGTCGAACAGCTGCTCCGGCACGTGCTTGATCTTCAGCATGGCCCGCCAGCCGAAGGTCATCGAGGCGGAGAGCGCGCTGGGGCGCGGCGGGCGGGACTGCCCCACGAGCAGCGCCGCGAGTTCGTCGGCCTTCGGGGCGACGAAGTCGAGGGTGTCGGTGGTCTGCGTGTCCTTGCCGGTGGTGACGGTGGTCATGCCGTCGGTCCCTTCCGGTCGGTGTCGGTTCCGTCGGTGTCGGTTCCGTCGGCGCCGGTCGCGGGCGTGCCGGGAGCGTGGGCGCCGTTGCCTTGGGGGCCGGTCGGGTCCGCGGGCCTGTCCGTCAGCGCCAGGAACACCTCGTCGAGGCTGGGCTGGCCGAGTCCGAAGTTGTCGACCGTGATCCCGGCCCGCGCCAGCTCCGACAGCGCCCGCGCGGCCTGCTCGGCGGCGCCGAGGTCGGTGCCGTGACCGTTGACGGTGGCGGTGAGCGCGACCGGGTCGGCTTCGAGCTGCACGGACGCCTTCAGGGCGCTCTGGAGGACCCGCTCGGCCTCCGGACGCTGCTCGGGGTGCCGGAGCCGTACGTGCACCGAACCCGAGCCGACGGAGGCCTTCAGCTCGCCCTTCGTGCCCTCGGCGATCACCTTCCCGTGGTCGATGACGGCGATACGGGACGCCAGCTGGTCCGCCTCGTCCAGGTACTGGGTGGTGAGCAGCACGGTCGTGCCCTGGGCGACGACGGCGCGGACGATGTCCCAGACCTGGTTGCGGCTGCGCGGGTCGAGGCCGGTGGTCGGTTCGTCGAGGAAGAGCAGGTCGGGGGTGTTGAGGATGGACGCGGCGATGTCGATACGGCGCCGCATGCCGCCCGAGTAGTTCTTGATCTGCTTGTCGGCGGCGTCGGCGAGCCCGAACGCGACGAGCAGCTGCGCGGAGCGGTCGCGGGCGGCGGGCCGGGTGTGCCCGAGGAGCCTGCCGAGCAGGACGAGGTTCTCGGTGCCGGTCAGGTCCTCGTCGACGGATGCGTACTGGCCGGTGAGGCTGACCCGGCCGCGCACGGTGTCGGCGTCCTTGACGACGTCCTTGCCGAAGACGCGGGCGCGGCCGCCGTCGGGGCGGAGCAGCGTGGCGAGCATCTTGACGGCGGTGGTCTTGCCGGCGCCGTTGGGTCCGAGGACGCCGTAGACGGTGCCCGCGGGAACGCGTAGATCGATGCCGTCGACGGCCCGGTTCGTGCCGAAGACCTTGACCAGGCCCTCGGTCTCGATGGCGAGGTCGGTCATGCGCTGTCCTCCCGGCTGCCGGCGTCGGTACCGCTTCAACCAGTCTCCGACGGGTCCGCCCGGGATGCCAGGGGGAGGACGGGGGGGTCGTTTGTACGGGTGGGGGCGATGGGGCCTATGAGGCCCTACGGGCCGGGGGCTGGGCGGGTGCGTCCTCGTGTGTGTAGAACCAGTAGAACGCGCTGCCGCCCACGCAGGCCGCCACCACCAGCGCCAGGATGACCGTCGACAGCACGCTCGTGTCGGACAGGCTGACCAGGAATCCCATCGCGATGCCCGCCAGCGCCGCCCACGCGGTGGCCCGAAGCTCGCGCGGCAGCGCGTGACCGCCGCGGCGCAGTGCGTACATCGCCCCGGCGAGGACGATCGCGGAGACGAAGCCGAGCAGGACCTGTCCCCAGGTGATCGCTCCGCCGTCGCGTTGGAGGAAGGCCGCGTAGAAGCCGTAGATGACGCCCAGCGTCACGGGCAGGCCCAAGCCGTGGGTGCTCATGGGCCGTCGGGTCGGCACCGCTGCGTGTGCGGCCATGGCAGGAGCTCCTTCACTCTCGCCCCCTCCATCCTCAAGGGCACACCCGAAGCCCCTGCCCCCGCAACTGGATCAGCCCGCCGGGCGCACCGCGACCGCGTCGATCTCGAAGAGCATCCCGGGCAGCGCCAGGGACGCGACGCCGCTGAGCGTCTGCGCGGGCAGCCGGTCGCCGAAGGCGCCGTGCAGCGCCTTGCCCAGCACCTCCAGCTTCGCGAGGTCGTGGTCGACGATGTACGAGCCGAGCCGCACGACGTGCTCGAAGCCGAGCCCGGCACCCTCCAGCGCCAGCCGGAGGTTGGTGAAGGACAGCTCGACCTGGGCGGCGAAGTCCCCGGGGACGGGGGAGCCCGTCGCGTCGGAGGCGTACTGGCCGCCGATGAAGACCGGTTCGCCGGGGGCGGAGACGGCGTGGCTGTAGCCGAAGGGGGACGGGTCGTGGAGCGTCGCCGGGTTGGTGATCGTGCGCTGGTCGGTGCTGGTCATGAGGTGTGCTTCCTTCCGGGGAGTACGGCCGCCGGGCAGGCGGCCAGGATGAGCGCGGCGCCCGTGCAGAGCACCGCGACGAGCGTGGTCGCGTCGACGAGCAGCCCGCCGAAGAGGGCGCCGAGCGCGATCGAGAGGCAGAAGACGCTGACGTAGAGGCCGGTCGCCGTCTCCACGTCCTCGGGTGCGGCGGCCATGAACCAGGACTGCAGCCCGACGGAGACCCCGCCGTAGGCGAGCCCCCACAAGAGCAGCAGCGCGGCACCGGCCGGGGTCGTACCACCGGTGACGGCGAGCGCGAGGAGCGCGGCGGTCAGTCCGGCGGAGAGGACGGCGAGGGTACGGCGGGGGGAGCGGCCGGCCGCGGGGCCGCACCCTCCGTTCAATCTGGATATTTAACATCCAGAATCACCCCCTTGAAAAGCCCTCCCGGCCGGGAGGGCGCGTCGACGAACCGATGAAGACTCAGGCGTTGGCGAACCAGTGGCGGATGCGGTCCGGGGCCGCGGGCGCCTGGAGCTCCGCCCGCTCCCGTACGTCGTCCAGGGTGCGGGCCGCCAGCTCCCGCCTCCAGGCCAGCTCCGCCGCGCCCATCGCGCCGGCGATCGCGCACTCGGCCGCGTAACTCCCGGCCGGTCCGGCGCCGGGCCCCTGCTGCCGGATCTCGGAACAGCGGAACGCGTCCTCCGGGCCCTCGATCGCCGCGACGACGTCCATGAGGGTGATCCGGTCGAGCGGCCGCGCCAGCCGGAAGCCGCCCTTGGGGCCGGAGACCGAGCTGACGATCCCGGCCCGGGAGAGGGCCTGGAGCTGCTTGTTGAGGTAGGCGGCGGGCAGCTCGTGGTACGCCGCGAGCCGCGCTGCCGTCACCGCCCGATCCGGCCCGATCCAGGCCAGGTTGAGGCAGCTGTGCAGCGCCCATTCGACGCCCTCGTTCATCCTCATGTTCTGGATACTAGATGTCCAGGATCTCGGACGCAAGCGCGGCGAGCCGCCCCAGCGCGTCGTCCAGGACCGGAAGCGCCGGCGAGGCGAGCCCCACCCGGACGGCGTCCGCAGCCCCCGAGCCCGCCCCGGGACCTCGTCCGGCCCCCGCCCCCGGGTCCGCCCCAGAACCCGTCCAGCGCCCGCTCACCACGAAGTCCGGGCCCGGGGTCAGCGCGATGCCCCGCTCCGCCGCCGCGGCCACGAAGGTCTCCGCCCGCCACGGCGCCGGCAGCTCCCACCAGCAGTAGTACGCGTGCGGCGCGGTACGGATCGCGTACGCCCCCAAGTGCCGCCGCACCAGCGCATGCCGGGCCGCCGCGTCCGCGCGCTTCGCCGCGCCGACCTCCGTCACCGTCCCGTCAACCGCCCACCGGGTCGCCGCCGCGAGCGCCAGGCCCCCCGCCGTCCACGCGCCGGAGCGCAGCGCCCGCGCGAGCTCCTCCACCCGGCCCTCCGGCGCGACGAGATGGCCGACGGTCAGCCCGGGCCCGAGCCGCTTGGACAGGCTGTCCACGAGGACCACCCGCTCCGGGGCGTGGGCGGCGAGCGGCGCCGGGGCGTCCGGCTCCAGGAACGCCCAGGTGGTGTCCTCGATCGCGAGGAGCCCCGACTCCCGCAGGACGCCCGCCAGTTCGGCCCGTCGCCCCGAACCCGCCGTCAAGGACAGCGGGTTGTGCAGGGTCGGCTGGACGTACACGGCCGAGAGCGGACCCGCGCGGTGAGCCGCCGCCAGCGCGTCGGGGCGCATCCCCTCCTCGTCGAGCCCGACCGGCACGAGCCGTACCCCGAGCCGCTCCGCCACCGCCTTGACCAGCGGATACGTCAGCGCCTCGACACCCAGCGCACCGCCCGGCGGTACGAGCGCGGAGACCGCCGCCGCGATGGCCTGGCGGCCGTTGCCCGCGAAGAGCACCCGGTCGGGGTCCGGCTCCCAGCCGGCCCGCGCGAGCACCCGCACCGCCGCCGCCCTCGCCTCCGCCGTACCCGCGGCCGCCGCCGGGAGGCCCGTCGCCCCGGCCAGCACATCGGGGCGCGCCAGGGCGGTCAGCGCCCGCGCCATCAGCTCCGACTGCCCTTCCGCCACCGGGTAGTTGAGCTGGAGATCGACCGGTGCCCGTCCGGTCGCCTCCGCGAGCGCGAGCGCGGCGCCGGGCAGCGGCGGGGCCGCCCGGACGAACGTGCCTCGGCCCACCTCGCCGACGACCAGCCCGCGGCGCGCCAGCTCCCCGTACACGCGGATCGCGGTGGAGTCGGCGATCCGCTGCCGACGGGCGAAGACCCTCTGGGGCGGCAGCCGGTCGCCGGGCCGCAGCCGGCCGTCCGCGATCCGCTCCGCCACCCGGTCGGCGATCCTGCGGTACTCGTCCATCAGAGCGGCCGCCCTCCCTCTTTGCACCGAGAGCAAAGGATCTCATTGCACCGAGGAGAGGGCTCTGCCTAGCCTCGGACCATGCCCTCCGCAGAGATCAACGGACTCACGATCGGCTACGAGGACCGAGGTACCGGCCCCGCACTCGTCCTGGTCCACGGCCATCCCTTCGACCGCACCATGTGGCAGCCCCAGATCGACCGCTTCTCGGCCACGCACCGGGTCGTCGCCCCCGACCTGCGCGGCTACGGAGCGACCACCGTCGTCCCCGGCACCACCCCGCTCTCCGCCTTCGCCGAGGACCTCGCCGCGCTCCTCGACCACCTCGGCATCGAGGAGTTCGTCCTCGGCGGGCTCTCCATGGGCGGCCAGATCGTCATGGAGTGCCACCGGCTCTTCCCCGACCGCATCCGCGGCCTCGTCCTGGCCGACACGTTCCCCTCCGCCGAGACCGAGGAAGGGAAGGCAGGCCGCCGCGCGCTCGCCGACCGGCTGGTCCGGGAAGGCATGAAGGGGTACGCCGACGAGGTCCTCGACCGGATGATCGCGCCGTACAACACCCATGCCGCGCCCCACGTCCACCGGATGATGTGCGCCACCGACCCCGAGGGCGCGGCGGCGGCGCTGCGCGGCCGTGCCGAGCGCCCCGACTACAAGGCCGTGCTCCGCGCCGTCTCCGTACCCGCCCTGGTGGTCGTCGGCCGCGACGACGCGTACACCCCGGTGGCGGACGCGGAGGCGATGCACGCCCTGCTTCCCGACTCCACGCTCGTGGTCGTCGAACGGGCCGCGCACATGCCGAACCTGGAGCGCCCCGAGGAGTTCGACGCGGCGCTCGGCGCGTTCCTCGACACCGTGTGAGCCCGGCTGCCGGCTCGGCGCTGTGCTCGGCTGCCGTGCTCGGCTGTGTGAGTCCGGCCGTCCGCTCACCCGTTCGGCGTAGTTGAACGATCGCTTCCAGGGCAACGGCCGGACGATGAGCCCATGAGCCAGAACACCGCACCACGCTCGCCCAGCGCCGCTTCCGGCGGTACAGGGGCCTCCAGCGGCACCCTGTTCGCCGGTGTCCTCATGGTGGTCATCGGCATCCTGGACATCCTCCAGGGCATCGCGGCCATCGCCGAGGACGACGTCTACACCCGCGTCGGCGACTACGTCTTCAAGTTCGATCTGACCAGCTGGGGCTGGGTCCACGTCATCCTCGGCATCCTCGTCGCCCTCGCGGGCGCCGGGATCCTCAAGGGATCCGAGTGGGGACGGATGGGCGGCATCACCCTGGCCTCCCTCAACGTCATCGCCCAGTTCCTCTTCCTGCCGTATCACCCCTGGTGGGCGCTCTTCTCGATGGCCATCTCGATCTTCGTGATCTGGGCGCTGGCCACGGACGACACCTCCTTCCGGAAGAGCGGCGTGGCGTGACCCGCGGCCGCGCCCTCGCCGTCTCCACCGCCGCCCTCCTCGCCCTGGCCGTGTCGGGCGTGACCGGCTGCACCGAGGAGAGCCAGCAGGCGGCGGAGGACATCGTGTCCTCCGCCACGGCGGCGGGCCGCGGGGGGGCCCGGGCCGAGATTATACACGAGATCGGCGGGGGGTAAGGCACCGCGGCCCTGGAAGGCCGGCCCTCCGAGGGCCCCCGCGGC
>NZ_JBHWBS010000097.1:14586-29091 GCF_042735655.1 Streptomyces sp. NPDC059567
CTAGCTCGCCGTGGCGGTGGGGGGGGTTCGGGGTTGCACGGCGGTGTCCCAGCTGGCGGGGTAGCAAATCTTTTCCTCCGCCACGGCGGCGGCCGCCTCGGCGGCCCAGGAGAAGATGAACCAGGTCAAGGACGGGGTGAACGCCACCGGCGACGTGAAGGCCGGCCCGACGAAGGCCGACGGCGACCGGACCACCGCGGAGATCACCGCCACCAACCCGCTCGACAAGAACGCCGACTACACGATCATGGTCAACTTCCGTGACGACGGCGGCAATCTGCTCGACGCCGTCGTCCTGAACATCGACGCCGTCGAGCCGGGGAAGTCCAAGACCGGGACGGCGCGCAGCAATCGCACGCTCTCGGGGGAGACGACGGCGGAGGTCCAGCAGGCGCTGCGACACTGAGGGCGTGACCTCCGTCCGTACCGCCGTCGAGCCCCTCCCTCCCCCCGTACGGCCCGAGCGGCGCCTCGCCGCCTGGGCCTCGGGGCTGTCGGTCGCCGTGCCGAGCGTGGTGGTCGGATGCCGGCTCATCGGCGTCGACGCGGTCACCCCCGTACCGCAGTTGCTGTCGTTCCTGCCCTGGCTGGCCCTCCCGGCCGGTCTCGCGCTGCTGCTCGCACTGCTCGCGCGGCGGCGGCTCCTCGCCGGATGGGCGGCGCTCGTCCTCGCGGTGACCTGCTGGTTCGTCCTGCCGTACGGCCCGGACACGACCACCGCCCGCGGTCCCGTCGTCGAACGGCTCCGAGTGCTCACCGCCAACGTCGAGTTCGGCCAGGGGACGGAAGCGCTGGTCGAGACGGTGCGCCGGGAGCGGCCGCAGCTCGTGTACGTCTCCGAGTGCGACCGTCTCTGTCTCCGCGCCCTCACCGCCGCCGTCGGCCCGGACCTCCCCCATCGGGCGGTCGTGGACGGCTGGGGCTCGACGGGCTCGGCCGTCCTGAGCGCGTACCCGCTGACCGCGCAGCCCCCGATCCCGGCCGTGATGGGGATGCCGGGCGCCACCACTCAGATCGGCGGCCGGACCGTACAGCTCCGGCTCGCGCACCCGCTGCCGCCGATCCCCCGCCAGGTCGACGCGTGGAAGAGCGAGCTGGGGCGGGTGGCGGACTTCGCCGCCGCGCGGCGCGACGGCGGGCCGGTGATCCTCGCCGGCGACTTCAACGCCTCGCAGGACCACGCCGCCTTCCGCTCGGTCCTCGACGCCGGCCGGCTCCACGACGCCGCCCGGCTCGCGGGCGCGGCCCGGACCCCGACGTGGCCGCGGGAGGGGCAGGGGCCGCTGCCGCCGTACGTCCAGATCGACCATGTGCTGGTCAGCGACGACTTCCGGGTGCGGGGAGTGCGGTTCCTCGACCTCGCGGGGTCGGACCACCGGGCCGTGCTCGCCGAGCTCGACCTGCACGCGGGCCGCTGATCGGCCACGCTGGATTACATGGACCGGATGTACGACGACGAGCAGATCCTGGCGAACATCGGCGCCCTCGTCGAGGAGGAGCGGGCCCTGCGGCAGCGGGTCGGCGGGCTGCTCGACGAGGAGCGGACCCGGCTCGCCGAGCTGGAGGTGCAACTGGACCAGTGCTGGGACCTGCTGCGCCAGCGGCGAGCGAAGGCGGAATTCGGCGAGGACCCGGACACGGCAGCACTCCGCCCGGCCGCGGAGGTGGAAAGCTACCGCAGCTGAAGCGCCCACGCGGCGGTGCCCACAACGGGGGCGGAAAGGCTCCGCGCCGTAGGTTGGTCGCATGGCGCGTACCCCCCGGCTCACCCCGCCCCCCTGGCTCACCGCCGGGCTTCGACCGGCCCCCGCGCCCATCCCCTGGGCCGCCGTCGCCCGCGCGTCCGTCGCCCTCGCCGCGCCCCTCGCCGTCGGCTTCGCGATCGACGAGCCCGTCTACGGCGCCCTCGTCTCCATGGGCGCCCTCTCCGGCGTCATCGGCGACACCGCAGACGCGTACCGGATGCGGTTCTACAACATCGCCGTCCCCCAGCTCTTCGGCGCACTCGGCGTCACCCTCGGCACCCTCGTCTTCGACCAGGGCTGGCTCGCCGTCGTCGTCCTGACCCTCGTCGCGCTCGTCTCCGGGATGATCTCCTCGATCGGCGCCGTCGCCTCCGTCTCCGGCCTGCTGCTCCTCCTCAACGCCGTCGTCGGCGCCGGCCTGCCCATGCCCGAGCCCTGGTGGAAGGCGCCCCTGCTGCTCACCCTCGGCGGGGTCGTGGTCCTGTTCCTCACCCTGCTCGGCTGGCCACTGCGCGGCGGCATCCCCGAGCGGTCCGCGGTGGCCGGCACGTACCGGGCCGTCGCCGACGTCCTCGAAGCCGCCGGCTCGGACACGTACGAGGAGAAACGCCAGGCCGTCACCACCTCCCTCAACCAGTCCTACGACCTCGTCCTCGCCCGCCGCACCCGCTTCCACGGCCGCGCACCCGCCCTCGTCCGGCTGCTCGCCCAGCTGAACGTGGTGATCCCGCTGGTCGAGGCCGCCCCTGCCGCGCACTTCGCCGCCCGCCGGTTCCACCGGCCACTGCCCGCCGAGATCCCCGCCGCCGTGCGCGAGCTGGCCGACGAGATCGAGGAAGGCGGCCGCACCGGCACCCCCGTGCTCGACCTCCCGGAGGCCGTACGCCCGTCCGAGAAGGCCGTCGACCAGGCCCTGCGCCACGCGGCGACCGTCGTCCACGAAGCGGAACCGAACCCCTTCAACGTCGACGACCGCCTCGGCCGCCCCGCCGCCCTGCGCGTGCGGGTGCGCCGCACGGCCCGCTCCGTCCTGCTCTCCGAGGCGTCCTGGCGGTACGGGCTACGGCTCGCGCTCTGCATCGGCCTCGCCCAGGCGCTGGTCTCGCTCATCGACGTACCCCGCTCCTACTGGGTCGCCCTCACCGTCACCTTCGTCCTGAAGCCGGACTTCGGCTCCGTCTTCTCCCGCGCCGTGCTGCGCGCCGCCGGCACCGCCATCGGACTGGTCACCGCCGCCCTGGTCTTCGCCGAGGTGCCGCGCGGATGGTGGTACGTCCCGATCATGCTGGTGCTCGCCGGGCTGATCCCCGCCTTCTCCGCGAAGGGCTACGCCTTCCAGACCGCGGCGATCACCCCCGTCATCCTGCTGCTCTCCGACCTCCTCAACCACCAGGGCTTCGACCTCGTGCTCCCCCGGCTGTGGGACTCGCTCGTCGGTTGCGCCATCGCGCTGATCGCCGGCTATCTGCTCTGGCCGGAGTCCTGGCACAGCCGGATCGGCGACCGGCTCGCGGACGCCGTCGCCGACTCCGCGGCCTATGTGAACCGCGCCTTCTGCGCGCCCGAGCAGGCCGACCAGGCCGCCCGGATCCGGGCCCGGCGCAGGCTCTACCGCGACCTGTCGGCCGTACGCTCCGAGTTCCAGCGCGCCCTGACCGAACCCCCGCCGACCGGCACCGTCGCCTCCGCCTGGTGGCCGCTGGTCGTCGCCGTCGAACGGATCGTCGACGCGACGACCGCCGCCCGGGTCCGCGTCAACCACGGCGCACCCGCCCCCGAGCCGGCGGAAGTGGAGGAAGTGGAACAGCAGTTGCGGGAGCTCGCCGACGGGCTGCGCAGCAGCGCCGTCCTGGTGGAGGTACGGACGGAGCTGCGCGGCGACGAGGAGGGGGTGCTCGCCCCGCTGCGCCAAGAGGTGAGCGCGGCCCGGGCCATCGCCACTCCCCGGCGCGAGACGGACTAAACACCCGACGCGGGGCGTACGGATGCCCTTACCGGCGGTCACTGAACGGAACCCTCCATACCGCCGTTACCGGAATCCACAGGTGCGACTACGATGCGCTCGATTCACCTTGATCCGTGCTCGTTCCGGCGAACAAGTGACCCGGCGACACGGTCACTTCGTCCTGCGCCACCCCCACGTGCCCCCAAGGACATCCGCCATGCGCACCACCACCGGCAGAGGCCTCCAGCCCAATGTCCTCGGGACGTTCGACACGATCGTCATGGCCGTCGCGGGCAGCGCACCCGCCTACTCGCTGGCCGCCACCACCGCCGTCCTCTTCGGCGCGGTCGGCCTCGCCGGACCGGCGGCGCTCCTCTACTGCGCCATACCGATGCTGGGCATCGTCCTCGCCTACTCCCGCCTCGGCCGCATCGACGTCAACGCGGGCGCCGGATACTCCTGGGTGGGACGCACCCTCCACCCCTTCCTCGGCTTCCTCTCCGGCTGGGCCCTGGTCGTCTCCGCGACCGTCTTCATGGTCGCCGGCTCGCTGCCCGCCGGCGCGATGACGCTCTCCCTGATCGATCCGGACCTCGCCGACAACACCCCGCTGGCCGCCGCGGTGGGCGCCGGCTGGTTCCTGATGATGCTGCTCGTGGTGCTGGGCGGCGCCCGGCTCACCGTACGGGCCCAACTCCTCATGTCGGGCGTCGAGATGCTGATCCTCGTCACCTTCGTCGGGGCGGCCGTCCTGCACCGCGGCCACGCCACCGCCTTCGACTGGTCCTGGTTCGGCTTCGCGCACTTCGACGGCCCGGCCGGCTTCGCCTCGGGCGCGCTGATCGCCGCGTTCTACTACTGGGGCTGGGACGTCACCAGCAACCTCAGCGAGGAGACCCGCAACAGCCGCCGCACCGCCGGGCTCGCCGCCCTCGTCGGCGTCGGCGTCGTCTTCCTGCTCTTCGAGGCGTTCACGGTCGCGGTCAACGTGCTGCTCAGCGCGGGCCGGATCGAGTCCGCGGGCGCGAACGTCCTGGCAGTCCTCGGCCAGGAGATCTGGCCGGGCGTCGGCGGAAAGCTGCTGATCATGGCGGTGCTGCTGTCCACCGTCGCCACCCTGGAGACCACCCTCATCCAGGTGACCCGCTCGCTGTTCGCGATGGGCCGCGACCGCACGATGCCGGCCGCGCTCGGCACCGTGCACCGCCGCTGGAACACCCCGTGGGTGGCGATCGCCGCCGTGGGCGCCGCGGCGCTGCTGATGTTCGGCGCGGCGGCGGCCGCCGGTTCCATGGGGTCGATCCTCCGCGACGCGGTCTCCGCGATCGGCCTCCAGATCGCGTTCTACTACGGCCTCGCGGGCATCGCCGCGGTCGTCGCGTACAAGGGGATGCTGCTGACCTCCGTACGCAACTTCCTCGTCGGCGGCGCCTGGCCGCTCCTCGGCTCCGCGTTCATGCTGTGGGCGTTCGTGGAGTCGCTGGGGGAGCTGTCCACGACGTCCCTGACCATCGGCCTCGGCGGACTGCTCGCCGGGGTCGTCCCGATGCTCGTGTACTGGCGGAAGGGGAGCGCGTACTACCGTCCGGCCCGACTCGACGCGGCACGCGCGCTGGCGGCGGCGGACCCCTTCGGCCCGACGAGGCCGAGGGCGCGGCGGGCGGACGAGAGCCTGGCGACGGACTTCTGACGGCGGGGCTCCCGCTGGTCACCCGACTACTGGTCACTGAACAAACGGTCACTGAACTACTGGTTTCTGAGGGAGGACCCGGATGGCCGCTCTCCGCCGACCGTCCCGCTCGGCGCGCTCGGCACGCTTCACGCCCGACCTCGATCCGGACTTCGGGGACCGTGCGCTCACCGAGGCGCGCCACGACATGGTCATCGGGCGATGGCAGGGCGTACGGGACCTGCTGCGGGCGACGGGCGAGGACTGGCCGTGCCGGACGCACCGGTTGCGGCTCCTGGCGCATGCCGCCGCGGGCAGCTCGACGGTCGAGGCATGGCGGGCGGCCGAGCCGGACAGTCCGGACGCGGCGGTGCTGCGGGCCGCGACCGAGGTGGTCCGGGTCTTCGACACGGCCATCGCGGCCGGCCGGGGCAGCACCGTGGACCGGGCGCGGCTCGACGCGACGGTCGACTCCTGCCTCGGCGCGGCGCAGGCGGCCCCCGCGGACCCGATGCCCTGGGTGTCGCTGCTGTCGGTGGCGCGGCTCTACGAGGGCGGGGTGCAGCGGCGCGAACTGCGGCAGTGGTTCGACGAGTTGCGGCGGAGGGACCCGTACAACACGGAGGGCCACGCGCAGCTGCTGCGCTACTGGTCGGCGCGGTGGCACGGAACGCACGGCGCGATGTACGACTTCGCGCGGGACGCGGCGGGTGTGGCACCGCCGGGCTCGCCACTGCCGATCCTGGTCCAGCTGGCGCGGGTGGAGGAGTACCGCTACATCGCGGACGGGGCGCTCGGGCGGGGCCCGGTGCGCGGCTTCGACCAGCACTGGAAGCACGAGCTGGCGGTCACGGAGCTGCGGCGGACATACGCCCGCTGGATCGGCGGCCGGGAGCCGGGCCGCCCGGTGGCACCGGAGGAGGTGCCGGACCTCAACTACCTGGCCCACGCGGCGTGTTACGCGGGCCAGGTAGAGGTGGCACGGGAGGTGCTCGGGATGCTCGGGGCGCGGGCGTCGTGGGTGCCGTGGTCGTACACCGGGGATCCGGAGGAGCAGTTCGTACGGTTCAGGGAGGGCCTGGGGGTGGCGTGAGGGGCGGTGCCACGCCCCCCACACCACGTCTCGGTCGGCTCAGACGCCGATGTCGCGGCCGTCCTTGCGCCAGACGGCGACGACGGACGGGCGGACGATCTTGCCGGGTCCGTCGGGCCACTCCGACTTCGGGTTCTCGACGGAGGCGCCGTCGAGCTCGCCCGGGTGCTGGACGGCGACGACGACACGGCGGTCCTGGATGATCGGGCCGCAGGTCTCGGCGCCCTTCGGGACCGTCAGGAACTGCTTGAGCTCACCACGGCGCTCGCCCTTCGTCGCGACACCGAAGAGGCCGTCGTGCGAGCCGAGCTGGTTGCCGTCGGTGGAGATCCACAGGTTGCCGTGCGGGTCGAAGGCGACGTTGTCCGGGCAGGAGATGGGGGAGACCTTCTCCTTGGGGAAGCCGGCGAAGTACGTGGCCGGGTCGTTCGGGTCGCCGGCGACGAGGAAGAGACGCCAGGCGAAACCGTCGGAGGACGGGTCGTCCCAGTGCTCGGCGAGCTCCAGGATCTGGCCGTGCTTGTTGAGGTTGCGCGGGTTGGCCTCGTCCGCACCGGCCTTGCCGGCCTTGCCGCGGTCGGAGTTGTTGGTGAGCGCGACGTAGACGCGGCCGGAACGCGGGGACGGCTCGACGTCCTCGGGGCGGTCCATCTTCGTGGCGCCGACCTTGTCACCGGCGAGACGGGTGAAGACGTACACCTCTTCGGCGGTCATGCCGGGCACGTGGGAGACGTCGCCGGTGGCGAGCGGGATCCACTGGCCGCTGCCGTCGAACTCGCCGTCGTTGGGCAGCTTGCCCGTGCCGTCGATCTCGGCGGCCGGGCTGTCGCCGGTCAGCTTGGCGACGTAGAGGGTGCCCTCGTCGAGCAGGGTGAGGTTGTGCTCGCGGGCGGCGCGGGAGCTGCCCTTCTTCATCCGCTTCGACGAGACGAACTTGTAGAAGTAGTCGAACCGCTCGTCGTCGCCCATGTAGACGACCGGGCGGCCGTCCTCGGTGAGGCGGGGCTGCGCGGCCTCGTGCTTGAAGCGGCCGAGCGCGGTGCGCTTCTTCGGGGTGGAGTCCGGGTCGTACGGGTCGAGCTCGACGACCCAGCCCTGGCGGTGGACCTCGTTCGGCTCCTGCTTGAGGTCGAAGCGCTTGTCGAACCGCTCCCACTTCCGCTCGGAGGCGCCGGTGCCGATGCCGTAGCGCTTGTCGGTGGCGCTGGAGCCGTTGGCGAAGTACTGGTTGAAGTTCTCCTCGCCGTGGAGGGTGGTGCCCCACGGGGTGGTGCCGCCGGCGCAGTTGTTGAGGGTGCCGAGGACCTTGCGGCCGGACGGGTCGACGGAGGTCTTCAGCAGCGCGGAGCCGGCGGCCGGGCCGGTCAGCTCGAACTCGCTGGTGGTGTGGAGACGGCGGTTGAGCGGGTGCCGTGTGACGGGCGTGAGCTTGCCGGAGCGGTGCTCCTCCTGGACCACGACGACGGAGAGACCGTGGGCGGCCCAGGCGATCTCGACCTGCTCGCGGGTCGGGTTGGCGGCGTCGTAACCCTTGAACATCAGGATTTCGTCGGTGTACTCGTGGTTCGCGACGAGGACCTGGCGGTTGTGCTCGCCGCGGAGCGGGAGCAGGCTCAGGAAGTCGTTGTTGTAGCCGAACTGGCCGGCCTGCGCCTTGGCGGTCTGCTTGTCGGCGTCGAAGGCCGGGGCGCCGCGGAGGATCGGCTCGCCCCAGCGGATGACGACGTTCTGCTCGTAGCCGGAGGGGACCGTGACCTTGTCGGCGGTGTTGGGCGCGACGGGCGCGAAGCGCAGACCGCGGGCGCCGTCGATGGGCTTGCCGGGCTTGTGCCCGTACCCCTGGGCGTCGGCCGGGGAGGCGACGGCGGGGGCGCTGCCCGAACCGACGACGGCACCACCGGCGGCGGCCGCGACGGTGACGACGGCGGCGGCGCGGATCATCGAACGGCGGGAGTAGGCACCGGCTATGACATCGCCGACGTACTCGTTGTCGCTGGTGTTGGGCACCTCGTGGAAGCAGGCGTCACCACAGCGGAACCGACAGGTGAGGGCGGAACGGCCGCCTCCGTGCGGGTTGGTGCTCAGCAGCGGCAGCAGTTTGCGCACTTGGTCCTCCTCCGGCGCGTACCGCGCCGCCCCTTGGTCCCGACATGGTGTCGGGATTCCATCCGCGGTGACGTTATGTGTGCACATCTGCACGGGGGCGGCGCCGGAGTGAACGTCGGATGAATGCGGGGGAACCGGGGGCGGTTGGGGGGTGGGGGGCGGTTGGACCCGGGGGCGGATCGGGGGCGGATCGGGGGCGCGGGGAGCGGGCTGGGGGCGCCCGGAGGGCCATGGGTGGTCCAGCTTGGGCGCGGGCCTGGTGGGCGCCCGCGAGGCGGCCTGCGGGGCGACCTGACGGGCGCCCTGAGGGCTACTTGGGGCACCGCATGTGGGTCCACTTGGGGCGCCGATGGCGACACACCAGGGGCCGC
Organism: Streptomyces sp. NPDC059567; assembly: GCF_042735655.1. Taxonomy (NCBI): domain Bacteria; kingdom Bacillati; phylum Actinomycetota; class Actinomycetes; order Kitasatosporales; family Streptomycetaceae; genus Streptomyces; species Streptomyces sp. NPDC059567. Next base: position 23,516 of record NZ_JBHWBS010000097.1, read on the forward strand.
TAACCTTACGTGTCCGCCCTGGCCAGGGATGATTCCTCCCAGTACGGACATTCATCGCACCCAACTCATGCGAAAGGCCTCGCCCATGGGCATTCGGAGCTTGCTGCGCAAGGTGTTCGGACGCGACCGTGCGGACCAGCACGACGAAACTCCGGCAACCTCCGTCCCGCCCCAGGCGGACCGCGCGACGTCCGACGAGCCGGTGTCGGTGACGCTGCCGTCCCCGGCGGACGGAGAGCGGACGGCTGCGGAGCCGGAGCGGGCGCGGGCGTCCACGCCGTCCGCCACCCGCCCGAAGGAGTCGGCGGCCCAGCGCGCGGCGGACGACCTCGTGGCGGCGGCCTTCGACAACCCGAAGGTCCCGGGGGCGAGGTCGGCGGAGCCGGTCGCGGCCGAGGAGGAGAAGCCGAAGGCGGCGGAGCCGGCTGAGGCGGAGCCGGTCGCGGCCGAGGCGGTCGCGGCTGAGGCGGAGAAGCCGAAGGCCGCGGAGCCGGCTGCGGCAGATCCGGTCGCGGCTGAGGCCGAGGCGGAGGCCAAGCCGGAGACGGACGCGGCCGAGGCCGAACCGGAGACCGTCGCGACGGAGCCCGAGGCGGAGGCCAAGCCGGAGACGGACGCGGCTGAGGCCGAGGCGGAGCCGGTCGCGGCTGAGGCCGAGCCGGAGACGGAGGCGACCGCGACGGTGGCGGTGGCGGCTGAAGCCGAGCCGGAGACCGTCGCGACGGAGCCCGAGCCGGAGGCCAAGCCGGAGACGGTCGCGGCCGAGGCCGAGCCGGAGGCTGAGACGCTCGCTAAGGACGCGGCCGAGACGGCCGAGGCCGCGGCGGAGACGGAGGCGCCCACGACGGAGGCCGCCGAGGTCGAGGCTGAGGCCGCCGAGTCCGCGGCGGAGCCGGAGGCGGCAGACGCGCCTGCGGGCGACGCCGAGGCAACCACGGCGCAGGAGACCGCCGACGCCGAGCCGCATGCTCAGGACGCGCTCGTCGCGGCCGCCGCGGACGCCGCTCCCGTCGCCGAGGTGGCCGAGCAGGCGGAGACCGCGCCGGAGGCCGAGGCGGACGCGTCCGCCGACGACGCCGCCGAGCCGGAGGCCGTACTCGTCGCAGACGAGACCGCCCCCGAGGCGGAGGTCATCGCGGACACCCGGCCCGCGGAGGAGCCGGTCTCCGAGTCCCCCGCGCCGAAGGCGCAGGACGCCCCCGCGACCTCCCTCGCCAAGGTCAAGGCCGACGCCCCCCACCTCGTCGACGCCTACAAGGCCGCCGGGGCCGTGCTCAAGAAGCAGGGGCTCGTCGGGGCGCGGGCCGCCGTGTACCTCGTCGTCGACCGGTCCGGGTCGATGCGCGGGTACTTCAAGGACGGCTCCGTGCAGCGCATCGCCGAGCAGACCGTCGCCCTCGCCGCCCACCTCGACGAGGACGCCACGGTCACCGCCGTCTTCTTCTCGACCGACATCGACGGCACCGCCGAGCTCCGCCCCCAGGGCCTCGAGGGCCGCATCGACGAGATCAACGCGGGCCTCGGCCGCCTGGGCCGTACGAACTACCACCGCGCCGTCGAAGAGGTCCTCGCCCACCACGAGAAGGCAGACCCGACCCGACCCGCGTTCGTCGTCTTCCAGACCGACGGCGCCCCCGAGTCGAAGACCGCCGCCACCCAGGCCCTCGCCGAGGCCGCCGACCGCCCGATCCACTGGCAGTTCGTGGCCTGGGGCGAGGAGGACAACAAGGCCTTCGACTACGTCCGTAAGCTCACCGCCCCCCGCACCGGCCACTTCCTCGCCGGCGCGACTCCGTCCGAGACCGCGCACTCCGCGTTCTACGGCGGGCTGCTCGCCGACTGGCAGATCTAGCCAGGGCGCGACGCCTCAGGGCCTGGTGGTGACGGGCAACGTCACCGTCACCACCAGGCCCCCGCCCTCTTCCGCGCCCCGCGCCACGGCCTCCACCGTTCCCCCGTGCGCCGCCGCGATCGACCGCACGATCGACAGGCCGAGCCCCGCCCCGGGCCCCATCCGGTCGCGCCCCTCCCCCCGCCGGAAGGGCTCGAAGAGCCCTGGCACCTCGTCGGCCGCCACCACCGGCCCGGTGTTGACGACGGTCACCACGCCTCCCTGGACGGACACCTCCACCGACCCGTCGGGGATGTTGTAGGCGACCGCGTTCGCGACGAGATTCCGTACGAGCTGCCCGAGCAGCACCCGGTTCCCCCGCACGACCCCGCCCGCAGAGGCCACCGAGACCCCGCCCCCGGAGCCCCCCGCAGCGCCCCCGGCCACCCCGCCCCCGGAGCCCCCCGCAGAAGCCGCGGCCGCACCCCCCGCGGAAGCGCCCGCAGAGGCCACCGGAACAGCCACTCCACTCCCTCCCGCGACACCGACCCCGACCCCGGCCACCCCCGCACCGGCCACCCCGACCCCGGCCACTCCCACCCCGTACGTCTCGCACTCCTCCTCGACGACCTCCCCCAGCCGCACGTCCTCCCGCGCCTCAAGGCCCCGCTCGCTCCGTGCCAGGAGCAGCAGGCCCTCGATCAGCCGCTCGCTGCGGCGGTTGCTGTCCAGCAGGACCTGCTTGACCTCGGAGGAGTCGTCCAGGCCGACCTGGATCGCGGTGCGCTGCGTGGCGAGCGGGGTCCGCAGCTCGTGGGAGGCGTTCGCGATGAACCGCCGCTGGCTGTCGAAGGCCGCCTCCAGCCGCGCCAGCAGCGCGTCGATCGTGTCGCCGAGCTCCTTCAGCTCGTCGTCGGGCCCGCCTGCCGCGATCCTCTCGTGCAGGTTCCGCTCCGAGAGCCGCCGCGCCCGCGCGGTCATCTCGTGGACCGGCCGCAGCACCCGCCCGGCGGTCCACCAGCCCAGGACGACCGCGCCGAAGGCCATGACGACCAGGGCGAGGCAGGACCACATGAACCACTGCTCGCCCGCCGCGCGGCTGACGTCGCCGCTCAGCCGGTACGCGGTGACGGTCTCGAACGGCGCCACCACCCGTACCCGCGCGGCGATCGCCTCCGCCTCACCCTCCGTACCGGCCCGGGACAGCAGGTTGACGACCCCCAGCAGACAGCCACCGAGGACGACGAACACTCCCCCGTACACGAGCGCGATCCGGGTGCGGATCGTCGACCCCGCTCCGAGGAGACCGGCGCTCACAGCGCGTACCCCACGCCCTGCACCGTCCGGATCAGCGCGGGCTCGCCGAGCTTCGCGCGCAGCTTGCTCATGCAGACCCGTACCGCTCCCGTGAAGGGGTCGATGTGCGCGTCCCAGGCGCGTTCCAGGAGCTCCTCGGCGGAGACCGTGGCGCCGTCCGCCTCCAGCAGGATCTGGAGCACGGAGAACTCCTTCGGGGAGAGGTCGAGCGCGCGGCCGTCCCTGGTCACGGTCCGCCGCACGGTGTCCATGGAGATCCCCGCCCGTTCCAGCCGCGGCGGTACGGGACGGGCGCTGCGCCGTCGCAGCGCGCGCACGCGGGACACCAGCTCGGGGAACTCGAAGGGCTTGCCGAGGTAGTCGTCGGCGCCGAGGTCGAGCCCTTCGACGCGGTCCTCGGTGGAGGCGGAGGCGGTCAGCATCAGGATCCGGGTCCTGGCCGTCCTGGCGACGAGCGCGCGTGCCACGTCGTCGCCGTGCACGCGGGGCAGGTCGCGGTCGAGGACGACGACGTCGTAGTCGTGCAGGCCCAGGTAGGCGAGGGCGGCGTCGCCGCTGTAGACGGTGTCGACGGCGAAGCCCGCCCGCCGCAGTCCGGTGGCGACGAGCTCGGCGAGGACCTCTTCGTCCTCGGCGACCAGTACCCGCATACGTTCCTCCCTCACCCCTGCCTCACCCGTACTTTCTACGGGGCCGAACGTTTCGCGGACGTCTCCGTGCGCCGGGGCCCGTTATCGATGTGAGTGGATCTTGAACTGCCCGTTAGGATTTCGACCATGGCGGCCACTGGATCCGAGAAGCAGGGGGCGAAGGCGTTCTACGTCTCGACCCCCATCTACTACGTCAACGACGCTCCTCACCTGGGCCACGCCTACACGACCGTCGCAGGCGACGTGCTCACGCGCTGGCACCGTCAGCGCGGCGAGAAGGTGTGGTACCTCACCGGCACGGACGAGCACGGTCAGAAGATCATGCGCACGGCCGAGGCGAACAACGTCACGCCCCAGGCCTGGTGCGACAAGCTCGTCGAGGAGGCGTGGAAGCCCCTCTGGGAGCACCTGAACATCGCGAACGACGACTTCATCCGGACGACGGAGAAGCGGCACACGGACCGTGTGCAGGAGTTCGTGCAGGACCTGTACGACAAGGGCGAGATCTACAAGGGCGGGTACGAAGGCCCGTACTGCGTGGGCTGTGAGGAGTACAAGCTCCCGGGCGATCTCATCGAGGCCGAGGACGGCACGAAGCTGTGCGCCGTCCACAAGAAGCCGGTGGAGATCCTCAAGGAGGAGAACTACTTCTTCAAGCTGAGCGAGTACGGCCCGAAGCTCATCGAGTTCTACGAGTCGAACCCGGGCTTCATCCAGCCCGAGTCGGCGCGCAACGAGGTGCTGAACTTCGTCAAGCAGGGCCTGGAAGACCTCTCGATCTCGCGCTCGACGTTCGACTGGGGCGTGCCGGTCCCGTGGGACGAGAAGCACGTGATCTACGTGTGGATCGACGCGCTGCTGAACTACGCGACGGCGGTCGGCTACAACGAGAACCCGGAGAAGTTCAACGAGACCTTCCCGGCCAACGTCCACCTCATCGGCAAGGACATCCTGCGCTTCCACGCCATCATCTGGCCGGCGATGCTGATGGCGCAGGGCCTGCCGGTGCCGGGCCGCGTGGCCGCGAACGGCTGGCTGATGGTCGGCGGCGAGAAGATGTCGAAGTCGAACCTGACGGGCATCAAGCCGCAGGACCTGACCTCGCACTTCGGCGTGGACGCGTACCGCTGGTACTTCCTGCGCGCGATCGCGTTCGGCCAGGACGGCTCGTTCTCGTGGGAGGACTTCACCGCCCGCTACACGAGCGAGCTGGCGAACGACTACGGCAACCTGGCGTCCCGGGTCGCGGCGATGGTCGGCAAGTACTTCGACGGCGCCCTGCCGGCCGCGACGGCCGACGGCGACGCGGAGAAGGCGATCCACGAGGGCCTGGCGAAGGCTGTCGCGACGGCCGACCTGAAGATCGGCGAGGAGCTGGACTTCCAGGGCGGCATCCTGGCGATCTTCGATTTCGTGAAGCAGGTCAACGGCTACATCACGGAGCAGGAGCCGTGGAAGGTCGCGAAGGACGAGTCGGAGACGGGCCGCGCCCGCCTGGCGACGATCCTGTACACGGCGGCCGAGTCGCTGCGCGGTGTCGCGGTCCTGCTGAACGCGATCATGCCGGAGACCTCCCAGAAGCTCTGGGACTCCCTCGGCGCGGAAGCCACCCTGGGCGCCCTGTCCACCCAGCCGGTCCAGTCGGCGGGCGACTGGGGCCGACTCCCGGCGGGCTCGACGGTGACGAAGGGCGCGGTGCTCTTCCCGCGCCTGGAGGAGCCGAAGAAGGACTGACCCTCCTCCCGTACACACGACGGTGGCCGCCGCTCCCCCAGGGG
>NZ_JBHWBS010000098.1:0-7105 GCF_042735655.1 Streptomyces sp. NPDC059567
GCTTCTCCCGCCCGTAGGTGTAACGGGTGGCGGTCCCGCGCCGGGCGCGGCGGAACGCCGAACGGCGTCCCGCGGGGCCCGTCTCCGTGTGCGGGGCCCTGGGCGGGCCGGGGTGCGGGGGCAGCCTCCCCACACCCCGGAGGCGCGCAACAGCCGCGATCCCCCGCCCCAGCGAGCCCGGCAGGGACCCGGTCCTACAGCAGTTCCTTCAGGCGCTCGGCAAGGAGGTCCCAGCGCCAGCGGTCCTCGACCCAGGCACGGCCTCGTTCGCCCATGCGCCGGCGCAGCTCCGGGTCGAGGAGGAGGGTCGCGATGCGGTCCGCGGACTCCGCGGGGGCGTCGCCGCGGACGACCCAGCCCGTCTCGCCGTCCAGGACCGCGTCCGGTGCGCCGCCCGAGTCGCCGGAGACGACCGGGAGGCCGGTGGCCGAGGCCTCCAGGTAGACGATGCCGAGGCCCTCCACGTCGAGGCCGCCGCGGCGGGTGCGGCAGGGCATGGCGAAGACGTCTCCGGCGCCGTAGTGGGCCGGCAGCTCCTCCCACGGCACCGCGCCCGTGAAACGTACGGAATCGGCCACCCCGGTCGTCGCCGCGAGGGACTTCAGGTCCTTCTCGTAGGGGCCGCCCCCGACGATCAGCAGCACCGCGTCCGGCACCCGGCGCAGGATCTCGGGCATGGCCCGGATCAGCGTGTCCTGGCCCTTGCGCGGCACGAGCCGCGAGACGCACACGACGACGGGCCGGTCGCTGAGCCCGAGGCGCTCCCGTACCGCCTCGCCGCCCGAGCCCGGGTGGAAGGTCTTCTCGTCCACGCCCGGCGGCAGCTGCACCATCCGCGCGGCCGCCTCGGGTGTCAGCGCCGCCGCGATCCGCGAGCGCGTGTACTCGCCGAGATACGTGAGGGTGTCCGTGCCCTCGCCGATCCGGCGCAGGAGCTGTCGCGCCGCCGGCAGCTGGGCCCACCCCGCCTCGTGCCCGTGCGTCGTCGCGACGAGCCGTCGCGCACCGGCACGGCGCAGCGCGGGTGCCATCAGGCCGAGCGGCGCCGCCGCGCCGAACCACACGGATTCGCAGCCGTGCTCACGCAGCAGCGCGGTCGCCCGCGCGGTGACCCGAGGTGTGGGCAACAGCATGGTGGTGCTGTCCCGCACCACCGTGAAAGGCTGCTCCGCGTCGAACGCGGCGGTCGCCTCGATCCCTTCGCGGTTGCGCTTCCACGTGGAGGCGTAGACCACGATCCGCTCGGGATCCAGGCGCAGCGCCATGTTGTGCAGGAACGCCTGGATTCCACCGGGTCGGGGCGGGAAGTCGTTGGTTACGATCAGGGTCTTGTGCATCGTCGCCGAATGTACGTGACCGCACCCCCCGCCCGGCAACACACCCTCCGCAGGCGCGGACCGACCGACCGACTGGAATGGACGAGGTAGGAATGACGGGCGTACTGGGTACGGCTGCCGAGCGCGCGAGAAGAAACCCCGTCCTCCTGTGGGGACTCACCCGGATCATCCTGCTCCTCTGTGTCTTCAAGGTCGTCACCGTCCCGGGGCCGGACGTCACGAGCGACATCGAGCAGATCTACCAGGGCTGGTACGAGGTCCTGAAGACCGGCACGTATCCGCTGGACGACGTGACCTGGCAGTACCCGCCGCTCGCCGCCCTGGCGATCCTCGCCCCCGCCCTGCTGCCGTTCCTGGGCTACTCCGCCGCCTTCTTCGTGCTCGCGTTCCTCTGCGACGCGCTCGTCTTCGGTCTGCTGATGTACGCGGGGAAGCGCCGGGGCCGCAGCCCGCGCGGCGCGTGGATCTGGATCGCGGGCGTGCCGCTGCTCGGCCCGACCGCCTACGCCCGGTACGACCTGATGGTCACCGCCGTCGCCGTGGCCGCGCTCCTCGCCGGTCTCTCCCGCCCCCGGGTGCTCGGCGCGCTGGCGGGCTTCGGGGCGATGCTGAAGGTCTGGCCCGCGCTGCTGCTCGCGGGCACCCCGCGTGGCCGTGCCACCTTCCGCTCGTGGTCGACGGCGGCGGGCGCGGCCGCCGGGCTGCTGCTCCTGTGCGTGCTCGCGGCGCCCGGGGCGCTGGCCTTCCTGACCTTCCAGCGCGACCGGGGACTGGAGCTCGAGTCCCTGGGCGCGATGCTCTTCCATGTCGCCCGGCACATCGGCTGGGAGGGCGAGGCGCGGATGAACTACGGCTCGATCGAGTTCCTCGGCCCGTACGTCTCCACCGTCTCCTCGATGGCGATGGCCCTGACCATCGCCGCCTTCGGCTGGTTGCTGGTGTGGCGGATACGGGCCCGTGCGTTCACGACGTCGACGCCGGCGGACGTGGCGTTCGTGGCGGTGCTGCTGTTCACCACGACGAGCCGGGTGATAAGCCCCCAGTACATGATCTGGCTGATAGGTCTGGCCGCCGTGTGCCTGGCCTACCGGGCGAGCCGGATGCGCCGGCCGGCGCATCTGGTGGTGTGGGCGACGGCGGTGACGCAGTTCGAGTTCCCGGTGTGGTTCTCGCACGTGACGGACAGCGATCCGCTGGGCATCGGCCTGCTGCTGATACGGAACGGGCTGCTGGTCGCCGCGTCGGTCTCGGCCTGCCGCATCCTGTGGCGGCAGACGGTGACGGAGCCGCGTCTCATCCCGGCGAAGATTCCGGTTCAGCAGTCCGAGCGGGCGAGGCGCCTGCCCGTCGCCTGAGCGGCGGGGTACGGCGGTAGGTCAGGCCACCGAGCGCCGCGCACTGCGCCGCCGTCGCGAGAGCCATGGCCAGGCAGATTCCGGGCAGCCCCAGGTCTGAGAGCACATACGCGAGAGGCAGCTGGAACAGGACGCCGGCGATGGTGATCCCGGCGAGCCGCGGGCTGTCGCCGCTGCCCTCGAAGACCCCGGCGAGGGCGATGAACCCGGCCATCAGCACCAGATAGGGCCCCAGGCAGCGCAGGTAGAGGGCTCCGGCGGCCACCACGTCCGGTTCCGCCCCGAAGCCGCGCATGACCGGGCCGGCGACGAGGAACAGCAGAGCGGCGGCGGCCGTACCGAGGACTCCCCCGAGGAACAGGGCCTGCCGTCCGACGGCCCGGCGCTCGTCGTGGCCCGCCCCGAGCAGATGCGCCGTGTGGATGGCCGCGGCCTGGCGCACGGCGTAGAACGCCATGGTGGCGACGTACATGGCCTTCGTGGCGATGCCGTACGCGGCGACCTGGGTGACCCCGAGCCGGGCCACGACGGCGACCAGGGCGAGGGCCCCCAGCATCCGGACGACGAAGTCGACGGACATGGGCAGCCCGGTGGCGACCGTACGGCGCAGGGCGGCGACCGTCCCCTCCGAGGGCGAGGCGGCCCGCGCGGCCCGCAGGAGCGGGTTGCGGCGCAGGGCGAGGAGTCCCGCGCCGAGGGCGACCGTGCGGCCGACGACGGTGGCGAGGGCGGCGCCCCGCACTCCGTACGCGTGGATGAGCAGCGGGTCGAGGACCAGGATCAGTCCGTTGGCGAGGAAGGCGAGCCGCATCGGGGTGCGGGTGTCGCCCGCCCCCTTGAGGATGCCGTCGAGGACGGTGAGGGCGAAGAAGACGGCCGTGCCGGGGAGCGAGATGGCGAAGTAGGCGGTGGCGAGGGCACGGGCGGGGGTGTCGGCGCCGCCGAGGACGAGCCCGGCGAGGGGTTCGCGCAGCAGATAGCCGCCGAGGGCGACGGGCGGGACGAGCAGCGCGCAAAGCAGCCGTCCGCCGCGGACGGCTGCGCGTACGGCGCCGGGGTCCTCGGCGCCTCGGGCGCGGGCGACGAGGACGGTGGTGCCGGAGCCGGCCATGAGCACGATGCCGAGAGCGACGTTCTCGACGTTGGTGGCGACGGCGACGGCCGCGACGGCGTCGCCGCCGAGGCGGGCGACCCAGACCATGCCGATGATGCCGGCGGCGACCGCGGCGAGGAGCTCGCCGTAGACCGGGTACGCGAGCCGGACGAGCGTGCGGCGGTGTGTCATCGACTCCCCCTCGAAGCGAGCTACATCGATTCGAGGTAGCTCGATAAGAGGTAGCATGGGCGCGGGGTCCGGGACAAGCGCGAAGGAGGAGCGGGTGCTGGAGCTGACGATCCTCGGCTTCCTGTACGAGAAGCCGCTGCACGGGTACGAGCTGAAGGACCGCATCCAGGGACTGAGCGGCCATGTGCGCCCGGTCAGCGACGGCGCGCTCTACCCGGCGATCACCCGCATGGTCAAGGCGGGGCTGCTCGAGCGCCGTACGGAACCGGGGACGAGCGCGGCCCCACGGCGGATGCTGTCACTGACCGCCGAGGGCCGGGCGGAGCTGTTCGCCCGCCTCCGCGACCCGAAGGACGCCGAGATCACCGACGGGCAGCGCTTCTTCACGCTGCTGTCCTTCCTGGGCCTGCTCCCGGACCGCGCGGCCCAGGCGGCCGTCCTCCGCCGCCGCCAGGCCTTCCTGAACACCCCCGCCAGCTTCTTCTACAAGGACGGCGCCCCGGTGCGGGCCGAGGAGGAGCGGGACCTCTTCCGCCAGGGCATGCTGCGCATCGCCCGGGCGACGGGCACCGCGGAGAAGCAGTGGCTGACGGAGGCGTTGGCGGAACTGGATCCCGAGCCCTAGCACGCGGGGCCGGCGGCCCCGTCGGTCACCCCAGCCGGTCCCGCAGGAACGCCCGCCAGGCCGTGGTGAACTCGTCCGGGGTCGTGCCGAGGGTCTCGGCCAGCGCCTTCTCCACCGCGCCCGCACGCCCCGGGTGGGCGCCCACCGCGCGGTAGAAGGCCGTCAGCTTCGCCTCGCCCCAGCGCTCGGCGATCAGCTCGCAGGCCAGCCAGCCGCCCTCGTACGACCGCGCCAGGGCGTCCGCGTCGCCGCCGAAGGTGAAGGCCTTGTCGTCCGGGAGGACCGCGGGGACGTCACCGGCGCGGACCGCGCGACGCAGTTCCGGAGCCGCCTGGGCGGCCGTGCGGCCCGTGCCCCGGTACGCGACCCAGTCGGCGAAGCCCTCCGACAGCCACACGGGCGTGGCCGCCGAGGTGGCGGTGCGGGTGGCCACGTGCGTCGTCTCGTGGGTGAGGACGACCTGCCGGCCGAAGTCGCCGAGCACCCCGTACGCCTCGGGGTTGACGATCACCCGGTCCGCCGGGGCGTCCGGCCCGCCGCCGACCTCCCCGGTCGTGACCGCCGCTATCCCCCGGTACGAGGCCGCCGGGGCCCCGAGCAGCCCGCCCATGGCCTCCAGCGAGGCCGGGACGAGCACCACGACCCGGCCCGCCCAGGCCGGGGACCAGGCCGCCGAGACGGCGGGCACCGCCCGGTCGGCCGCCGCCGCGATCGCCCGCAGGCGCTCCTCCGGCTGCCCGACGCCGAGGACGAGGCTGCGCGCGCCCCGTACCGCCTCGACGTCGCCCTGTTGCCACAGCTGCTGGGCGGCGCCCTCGGCGGGCCGCTCGGCGGTCACGTACCAGCGGCCGTCCCGTTCGGTCAGGTCGAGCACGCGCTCCGTCGTGACGGGCCCGGAGTCGTAGCCCTCGACCCGGTAGGTCAGGTCGGCGCGGACCGTCGCCCGGTCGCCGCCCGCCCGGTCCCCACTCTGCCGATCGACGTCCTTCAGCCGATAGCTCCACGAGGCCAGCGGCACCTCGGCGAGCCGGTCGAACTCCTTCAGGGCGGTGGACGCGCGCGTCGGGTCGAGCGCGACCGCGTAGGCCGCCTCGTCCCGGGCGAGCAGCGCCCGCGCGTGCCGGTCGAGAAGGGTCTGGATCTCCTGGGGGGCGGGATCGGGAGGCTCGGGGGACGCGCACCCGGCGAGGGTCAGCAGGCCGGCCAGCAGACCGACTGCCACCCGACGCGCCCCTCCATGCCCCTGACCTGCCACGCCCTCGATCGTACGGGCACGCGTACGCGCAGGCGTACGGTCAGACTCGCGTCACCGTCGCGTGGGACATCATCCCGACCGGGTCGTAGCGCACCCGCGCCCCGGGGTACGGCGCGTGGATCACCTGTCCGTTGCCCGCGTAGATCCCGACATGGCTGGCGTCGCCGCGGTACGTGACGAGGTCGCCGGGCTGCGCCTGCGAGAGCGGCACCTGCCGTCCCGCGTACCGCTGCGCGGAGGAGGTCCGCGGCAGGCTGATCCCGGCCTGCCGGTACGACCACACCATCAGGCCGGAGCAGTCGAAGGCCCGTGGGCCGGTGGCGCCCCACACATAGGGCATCCCGATCGCGCTGCGCGCCGCGATCACCGCCGCTGCGGCGCGGGAGGAGGCCGGGCCGAGGTCGGAGAGCGGCGGCAGCTCCTCCTCGCGGCCGGAGCGGGAGGCCCGGGCGTCCCGGTCGAACTCCGCGCGGTCCTGGGCACTCAGGGACGCCAGGACCCGGCGGGCCTCGGCGAGCTTCCGCTCGACGGTGCGCTTGTGCTTGGCGACCTGGGTCCGGCTGCGCTCCAGTTCGGCGAGGAGCCGGCCGGCCTCGGTCCGCTTCTGGCTCAGCCGCCGCTGCTCGGCCTGGAGTTGACCGAGCGCCACGCCCTGCCGGGCGGCCACCCGGTCGAGCACGGAGGCCCGGTCGAGGTACGAGTCGGGGTCGGAGGAGAGCAGGAGCGCGAGGGCGGGGTCGATGCCGCCGGAGCGGTACTGGGCGCCGGCGACCGAACCGAGCGCGCCCCTCATGCGGTTGATGCGCTCCTGGCCGCGTGCCAGGCCGTCCCGCGCCTGGGAGACCGACCTGCGCAGCGTGTCCGCCCGCTCGTCGGCCTTGTTGAACCTCTCGGTGGCCCGCTCGGCCTCCTCGAAGAGCCGGTCGACCGTGGCCTTGGTGGCGGCCTCCGGGGCACCGCCCGGGTCGGCGCTCGCGGGGACGGCGCCGAAGGCCGTGGCGGCGGTGGCCGCGGCGGCGGTCAGGACGGTGACCCTCGCGGGTCGTCGGTGGGACGCCACGTATCGCGCTCCGTTCGGCTGTTACCCAGACTGGCGCGGCAGACAGTAGCCGGTGATCACTCCTCGTCCAACGAAGGCGCCGGGCACACAAAGTGACGCCCCCCCCGGAACCACCCGGGCCCCGCGGGGGGGGCCCGGACCCTACGGATCGACCAACCACCCCCATTGGGGGACAGTGAGGATGCGGC
>NZ_JBHWBS010000098.1:7115-13738 GCF_042735655.1 Streptomyces sp. NPDC059567
CGGGCCCGCCACAAGACCGCGGTTTACCACCCCCCCCCCCCGCCGGGCCCCCCCACAACACCCTCCCCCCCCGCGGCACACCACAGGTCACCGGCGGGGCGTCACGTCAGCGAAGGATGCGACGAACCACCCGATTGGGCGTCATGTCGGGATGCGTCAGATGCGCACGCCGAACTGGAAGGTGCCCATGTAGCTCATCGACTCGTAGCGGACCGAGGCGCCCGGCTTGGGGGCGTGCAGGATCTGCCCGTTGCCCGCGTACAGACCCACGTGGGACAGGCCGTTGAAGAAGACCAGGTCGCCCGGCTTGAGCTGGCTGCGGCCGATCTTCACACCGTCGTTCTGCTGGGTGTAGGTGGTGCGGGTGAGCGTCACACCGGCCTGGCGGTAGGCCCACTGCGTCAGACCGGAGCAGTCGTACGAGTTGGGGCCCTCGGCGCCGGAGACGTACGGCTTGCCGATCTGGGTGGCGGCGGCGCTGAGCGCGGCGGCACCGCGCTGCGAGGCCGGGACCTCGTTGCCGAGGTCGACGCGGTCGCCGGCGGCGCGGCTGGCGCGCTGCTCCTCTTCCTGCATCTTGGCGCGCTCGGCGGCGGTCAGGGTGTTGAGGAGCTTCTGCGCCTCGGCGAGCTTGCCCTGGAAGGTCTTCTTCTTCTCGCCGAGGGTCTTGCGGACGTCCTCGAGGTCGGCGAGCTTCGTCGTCGCCTCGGCGCGCTGCTGGGCGAGGGTGCGCTGCTTGGCCTGGATCGACTGGAGCACGTCGGCCTGCTTGGCGCCGAGCTGGTCGATCGCGGACGCCTTGTCGAGGTAGGTGTCCGGGTCGGAGGAGAGGAAGAGCTGGAGGGCCGGGTCGATGCCACCGGAGCGGTACTGCGCGCTGGCGACCGAACCGATGCTGTCCCGCAGGGTGTTGAGCTCCTGCTGACCGCGGGCCACCTTGTCCTGGACGGCCCCGATCTCCTTCTGCAGCTTGCCCCGGCGCTCCTCGGCCAGGTTGTACTGCTCCGTGGCCTCCTCGGCCTCGTGGTGCAGCTTGTCGACCTTCGACTTCACGTCGTCGATCTTCGGCTTCGGAGCCGCCTGGGCGCCGGTCTGGGCGGAGAGCGCGACGGCCGCTGCGGCGGTCGCGGTGAGCACGGTCACACGGGTGCGGCTCGGCTGCTTGGGACGACGGTGGGACGCCACGAAGGCGATCTCCTTCTTCCTCGAGCCGCCCAACCAGGCTGCGGCAGGCGGTTCCTCCGCTGTCATCCCGGATGGACGATCAACCGCGCGAAGGTTCGAGGCCTGACCCTAGTGACCAAGTTGTGATCAGTTCAAATCCTCATGAGCAAAATCTCGCTCACGCAGCACTTTATTTACACAGACCACACAGGCAGTAGCGGCCACTTGACCGTGCGCCCTCCAGAATTCGGGCATTACGCCCAGGAGTTACGAGGGGTCACGAGGTGCGCGAAAGCCGCTTCAGCAACAAGGCGGACGTGACCGGCCGCGCACCGGCCTTGGCCACACCGTCGGCGACCTCGCGGTCGGTGGAGACCACGACGACCGGCCGGCCCGGCGGCTCGGCGCGCACCAGCTGACGGATCAACTCGTCGGCGGTGACGCCCGGCTTGGAGAAGAGCACCCGCACCCCGCGCGGCGGGGCGAGCAGGACCGGGGCCGCGAGCTCCGCCCCGTCGAAGACACAGGTGATCTCGGCGCCCGAGCGGGCCGCGAGCGCGGAGAGCCCGCCGAGCAGCCGCAGCCGCTGCTTCTCCAACGGCATCGTCGGGTAGCCGGTCTTGGTGACGTTGTAGCCGTCCACGACCAGATGCGCCTGCGGCAGGGCGAGCAGCTGGTCCAGGAGCGCGGGGTCGGTCTCGGAGAGCGCCCGGGCGGCGATGTCCTTCGGCGACATCCGACCGGGCTCCACCGCGTCGACGGTGTCGGCGGGATGGATCGAGACGGGCGGCAGGGCCAGTTCGCGGCGCAGCCCCTGCGCGGCGTCGAGCACCGTGTCGAGCAGCAGGCGCAGCCGCATGTCCTCCACGGAGCGCCCCTCGCGGGCGGCCCGTCGGCTGGCCTCCAGGGCCGCCTCGACCTCGCCGAGCCGGGCCTTGAGCCGCCGGGTCTCGCTCTCGGCGGACGAGACCTGCGCGGCCGCCTCCGCACGGAAGGTGTCGATCTCGGCCTGGACGCGCCGCAGCGCGGCCTCACCGCGCTTCACATCGCTCTGGGCGCTGCGCAACTTGCGATGAAGCGATTCGGCTTCCTTGCGGGCCGCCTCCAGATCGGCGCGCAGCTGCTCGGTCTCCGCGCGGCCGCGCTCCTTGGCGGTGGCGACCTCCTCGCGCAGCCGCTCCAGCTCGCGCCGGCCCGCCTCGTCGGCCCGCTCGGCGTCCGCGCGCTGGGCCTCCTCGCCGGCGGCGGCAACCAGCTTGACCCAGCCCGCGGGGCGCAGCACATAGGCGGCCGCGGCGACGTCGACGGGGTCGGCGGCGGCGGGCGGGGCGCCGGACTCGACGGCCCCGGCCAACTCGGGCTGGGCCTCCTTGAACCGCTCGCCGATCCGCTGCCGGAAGAGCGGGTCGCCCTCCAGGGCAGCGGCCATGGCGTTGCCCGCGAACTTGGCGCGCCGGCTCGCGGTGAACCGCGCGTACTGCCGCAGGGGTGCCGGAAGCTCCGCGACGGTCAGCCCGCCGAAGGCGTCCGACACCAGCGCGACGACCCTCCGCCGTACGCCGTCGGGCAGCGGGCGGTCGAGCGTCTCGGCAGCGTCACCTGCCGCGCCGGCCGGCTCACCACCGTGCGCGGGCTGCTCCACGATCCGTCACCCCATTGTCATACGCACCGCTCCGTCAGGAGGCGGTGCCGGGCCTGTCCACGAGTTCGATCTGATCCACCGCGTTGCACCAGCGGCAGCGGACCGACTCGATGGTCTCACTGACCACCTCGCGCTCCTCGACCTTCGGTTCGCCCGCGAGGTCCAGATGGACGTACTCGACGACCTTGGAGGAGCGGGTCACGTCGAACCGGGTCAGATTGCCGCAGAGCGTGCAGCGCCAGCGGGTCTCGGCGGTCGGCAGGGGAACCGTCGTCATCGTGCCGTCCTCTTTCATGATGCGAGTGCGGGTGCCGCGGTGCGCCGTCGAACTGCGGAGGTACTGCCCGTCACCCTACGGCCTCGCAGGTACCCCGTGTCGCGGCGAGGCACTCTGTCCAGTTGAGCACCGTTACGCAATGATCTATCCATGATCGACCAGCGGCAGACCGACTGGCGGAAGGCGGCCCTCGGCGTCTGGCGGGGCGCCCGGAGCGGACCTGCGGTGACGTACGGCCTCATCGCGGTCTGCTGCTTCACCTTCCTGATCAGCCCGGTGTCCGGCCTCGATCCCGGAAACGGGACCGGAGACGCGGCCCTCGCGGCGCAGAGCGCGTACTTCCACCGCTGGGGAGTCGTGCCGGCCGAGCTGATGAGCAGCGAGCCGGGCACCCTGCTCACCCCGCTCACCGCCCTCTTCGTCCACGGCAGCTGGCTCCACCTGCTCGGGAACATGCTCTTCCTCTACGTCTTCGGCGCGATGGCCGAGGAGCGGATGGGCGCCGTCCCGTTCCTCCTCTTCTACCTCGGCTGCGGCTACCTGGCCCTGCTCGGCTACGCGGCCGCGTACGCGAGCAGCGAGCAGACGCTGGTGGGCGCGTCGGGGGCGATCTCGGGGGTCCTCGGCGCGTTCCTCCACCTCTTCCCCCGCTCCCGGGTGACCAGTCTCTTCCCGTTCCTCTTCTTCCTGCCGCTGCGCTTCCCCGCCTGGATCGTGCTGGTCTTCTGGTTCGTGCTGCAGTGGCTGGCGGCGCGGACGGCCGGGTCCGGGCCCGGGGTTGCCTATCTGGCCCATGTGCTGGGCTTCGCCTTCGGCTTCCTCTACGCCTGGGGGCGGTACAGGGGAAGGGTGCAGCGCGCGTAGCGCCTCGTCGGCAGGGTGGTGGCGCGAGGCGGGCGGGCTAGAGTGAAGGTCCAAGCCGCGGCGACCGAGGGAGTAAGACAGCCGTGATCACCGCGATCGTGCTCATCAAGACCAGTGTGGACCGCATCCCGGAGATCGCGGAGTCGATCGCCGCGCTCGACAGCGTCAGCGAGGTCTTCTCGGTGACCGGCACGTACGACCTGATCGCCATGGTCCGCGTGCCCCGGCACGACGACCTGGCGGACGTGATCCCCGGCCGGATCAGCAAGATCCCCGGCGTCGAGGCGACGGACACGCACGTCGCGTTCCGTACGTACTCCCAGCACGACCTGGAAGCGGCCTTCGCCATCGGCCTGGAGTCCTGACGCCAAGGACACCGCGGTGAAGATGAAGGAATCCTCGTAGCCCGAGGCTCCCCGGGTGCCGCCCGCCGTGCGGCTCGGCTCCACCCCGAGCGACTCGACACCGAGCTCCATCCCGAGCCCCGGCGGCACACCGTCGGCCCCGCCGTCCGACGCGGTGGTGCCCGGACCCTCGGCCACCGGCGACGACACGGCGAGCGCGGCGATGTCGTCCCGGCCCCGGACGGGGATCCGCTGAGTCAGTTCGGCGGCCGTCGCCCGTACCACTCGTACGGGTGCAAGGATGCGGCCCACCCCCACCAGCGATCACATGCACACTCGTTCGCATCCCCTCGGCGGTACGACAGCGGTACGAGCGCTCCGCACCCCGGTGCCGCCCGGCCGGCGGCCCGAGCGGGACGGCTCAGCCGCGGTCCGGGACGCAACGGCCGTCCTCGGTGCGGTACTTCCACTGCGCGCCGTCCCGGACGAGCTCCTTCACGGCCCGTACGAAACGCTCCACGTGCTCGTCGGGCGTACCGGCGCCGAAGCTGACGCGGATGGCGTTGAGCGACTTCTCGCCGGGGGCGGCCTCGGGGGCCCCGCACTCGCCCTGGGTCTGCGGGTCGCTGCCGAGCAGGGTGCGCACCAGCGGGTGGGCGCAGAAGAGGCCGTCGCGGACACCGATGCCGTACTCGGCGGAGAGCGCGGCGGCGAAGTGGGAGCTGTTCCAGCCCGCGACGACGAAGGAGATGACACCGACACGTGGGGCCTCGTCGCCGAAGAGCGAGAGCACCTTCACCTCGGGCACCTCGGCCAGGCCCTGGCGAACGGTGTCGATGAGGTGCTGCTCGCGGGCGACGAGGGTGTCGAACCCGGCCTCGGTGAGCGCCTTGCAGGCGGAGGCGATGGAGTAGACCCCGATGACGTTCGGCGAACCGGCCTCGTGGCGCGCGGCGGTGGTGTGCCACTCGACGTCCACTCCGCCGTCGGCGCGGCGGGCGACCTTCTTGGACGCGCCGCCGCCCGCGAGGTACGGCTCGGCGTCCTGAAGCCAGTCGGCACGGCCGGCGAGGACGCCGGAGCCGAAGGGGGCGTACAGCTTGTGGCCGGAGAAGGCGACCCAGTCCACGTCCAACTCCCGTACGGAGACGGGGTGGTGGGGCGCGAGCTGGGCGGCGTCCAGGACGATCCGGGCGCCGTGGGCGTGCGCGGCGGCGGCCAGCTCCTTGACCGGCCACAGCTCACCGGTGACGTTGGAGGCTCCGGTGACGCAGACGAGGGCGGGACCGTAGGGGTCGCGGTCGGCGAGGGCGCGCTCCAGGGTCTCGACGGCCTGGGCGGGCGTGCGCGGGGCGTTGAGGTACGTGACCCGGGCGTCCTGCCACGGCAGGAGCGAGGCGTGGTGCTCGGTCTCGAAGACGAAGACCTCGCAACCGGCGGGGAGCGTGGCGGACAGCAGGTTGAGCGAGTCGGTGGTGGAGCGGGTGAAGACGACCTGGTCGCCGGGGCGGCAGTCGAGGAACTCGGCGACGGTGACGCGGCTGTTCTCGAAGAGGTCGGTGGAGAGCTGCGAGAGGTACCCGGCGCCGCGGTGGACGCTGCCGTAGTACGGGGCGTAGGCGGCGACGTCGTCCCACACGCGCTGCAGGGCCGGCGCGCTGGCGGCGTAGTCGAGCGCGGCGTAGGTGACCTCGCCACCGGTGACGAGCGGAACGGTGACGTCCCGCCCCAGGACCGGGAGCGGGGCGGCGCAGCAGGGGTCGCCGGCCTCGGAGTCGGTGGCGGTGGCAGTGGCGGCGGCGTTCGGGTACGCGGACATGGCGGTATCTCCTGGCGGGAATGGCAGCGAAGGGCCCGCAGGGCAGCGCGAAGTGGGGTGCCGCATACGGGTGTTGCCTCGACACACGGTGTTCGTGCGGAGGGTGGGAAAACGGGGCCGAAGGCCCTAGCGCATTCGCTTGCTCACGAGACTGCTCCCTTGAGGACCAGGACCCCAGGCCCACACACATTCAGAGCGTGCAGGGGTCCGCGCTTGCCGTAGACCTTGCTGCCTACGGCCTGGTCTTCACCCGGGGCACCCCGCCACGGACGGAGGGTTGCCGGACAGCCAGCCGGGGCTTAATGGCTGTCACTCATGACCTGGCACAGAACGTATGCCACGTGATCGCCGCCGCGCAACCCCGTTCCGGATTCCGGAACGGGGTGCGCGTGGTGCTCCTACCTGTTGCTGGCCGCGATCCAGCGCTCCAGCGCCTGCCTCGCCGCACCCGAGTCGAGCGCCGCGGCCGCCCGCGCGCGACCCGCGCGCCGCGGGGCCCCGAGGGGGGCCCCC
>NZ_JBHWBS010000098.1:13748-21138 GCF_042735655.1 Streptomyces sp. NPDC059567
CCCCACCCCCGAGCGGGATCGGCTCGGGGGGTGGGGGTGGTGCCCCTCCGTGGGGGGGGCCGCGCCCCCGCCCCCCCGCCCCGCCCCCCCCCCCCCCGGGACCCTCGACTCGGCCGCCTTCGCGATCCCCTCGCGCAGCTGCTCCACGAGGGTGCCCCCGCCCGGCTCCAGGGCCGTCAGCGCGGCCGCCGAGTTCAGCAGGACCGCGTCCCGTACCGGTCCGGTCTCGCCCGCGAGCAGCCGGCGGGCGACATCGGCGTTGAACGAGGCGTCGGCGCCGCGCAGCGCCTCCACCGGTACGAGCTCGATGCCGACGTCCCGCGGGTCGAAGGCCTCCTCGCGCACCGCACCGTCCCGTACCACCCAGACGCGCGAGGTGGCCGTGGTCGTCAGCTCGTCCAGGCCGTCGTCTCCGCGGAAGACCAGCGCCGAGGAGCCGCGCTCGGCGAGCACCCCGGCCATGATCGGGGCCATCCGGGCATCGGCCACACCGGTGGCCTGCGCCTTGACCCGGGCGGGGTTGGTGAGCGGACCGAGGAAGTTGAAGGTGGTCCGGATGCCGAGCTCCTTGCGGGCCGCGGCCACATGGCGCAGCGCCGGGTGGAACTTCACCGCGAAGCAGAAGGTGATCCCGGCCTCCTCCGCGACCTCGACGACCCGCTGCGGGGTCAGCTGGAGGTTGACGCCGAGCTTCTCCAGGACGTCGGAGGCGCCGCTCGCACTGGACGCGGCACGGTTGCCGTGCTTGACGACCTTCGCGCCGGTACCGGCCACGACGATCGCCGACATGGTCGAGATGTTGACGGTCTTCGCGCCGTCGCCGCCGGTGCCGACGATGTCCACGGACGGGCCGGGGACCTCGATCACATTGGCATGCTCGTACATGGTCCGGACGAGGCCGGTGATCTCCTCGACGGTCTCGCCCTTGGCGCGCAGCGCGACGGCGAAGCCGGCGATCTGGGCGTCGGTCGCCTCACCCCGCAGGATGCGGTCCATCGCCCAGGCGGTGTCCTCGGCGCTCTGGTCGCGGCCGGTCAGCAGTCCGTCCAGTACGGCGGGCCAGGAGCGGCCCGCCGACGTAGGTCCTCCAGCGGGGGTCGCAGCGCTCATGGCAGCTCCTGGTCAGTGCGTGACGATACGACTCCACCCTATCGACCCACGGGGACGGCAAAGAGCCCCGTCCATCGAATGGACGGGGCTCCCGCTGTGGCGACCTTCTGGGCGTCCCCTCAGGGCGAAGCCCCGGGGGGAGTCAGGTGATCAGTGGTGGCCGTGGCCGCTGGTGATCTCCTTGTACTCCTCGGCGGTCGGCTTGGCGATCTGGTGGTCCTCGCCGTAGTAGCCCTTGTTGAGCTTGACCCGGAGCTTCTCCATGCGACCGATCTTGCGCTCCACGCCGTTCTCGTCGACGAGGGGGCCGAGCTCGGCCGGCTTGTTCTGCTCGTGGGCCGTGAGCCTGTACAGCTCGCCCTGGCTGAGCGGCTGGTGCACCTCGACGAACTCGCCGTGCGGCAGACGCTTGATGACGCCGGACTCGCGACCGTGCAGCACCTTGTCCTTGTCCCGGCGCTGGAGGCCGAGGCAGATCCGCTTGGTGACGACGAACGCGATGACCGGTCCGGCGAAGAAGAAGATCCGGACGAACCAGGTGATCGAGTTCAGCGACAGGTGGAAGTGGGTGGCCCAGAGGTCGTTTCCACCACCGACGAGCATGATCATGTACGCGGTGATCCAGGCGACACCGAAGGCGGTGCGCGTCGGAGCGTTGCGCGGGCGCTGCGCGATGTGGTGCTCGCGCTTGTCGCCGGTGATCCACGACTCGATGAACGGGTACACCGCGATCGCCGCGAGGACCGCCGGGAAGATCGCCAGCGGGATCATCACGCCCAGGACGAGCGTGTGGCCCCAGAGGTTGATCTCCCAGCCCGGCATGACACGGATCAGACCCTCGGCGAAGCCCATGTACCAGTCGGGCTGGGCGCCGGTGGAGACCTGGTCGGGCCGGTACGGGCCGAGCGCCCAGATCGGGTTGATCGAGGCGATCGCCGCGATGATCGCGATGACACCGAAGACCAGGAAGAAGAAGCCTCCGGCCTTGGCCATGTAGACCGGCAGCAGCGGCATGCCCACGACGTTCTTGTTCGTACGGCCGGGGCCCTCGAACTGCGTGTGCTTGTGGTAGAAGACCAGGATCAGGTGGGCGACCACCAGACCCAGCATGATGCCGGGCAGCAGCAGGACGTGCGCCGAGTAGAACCGGGCCACGAAGTCGCCGCCGGGGAACTCCCCGCCGAACAGGAACATCGACAGGTACGTGCCGATGACCGGCACGGACAGGATCGCGCCCTGCATGAAGCGGACACCGGTGCCGGACAGCAGGTCGTCCGGGAGCGAGTAACCGGTGAAGCCGGTGAACATGCCCAGGAAGAACAGCAGGAAGCCGAACAGCCAGTTGATCTCACGCGGCTTGCGGAACGCACCCGTGAAGAACACGCGCATCATGTGCACGAACATGCCGGCGAGGAAGATCAGCGCCGCCCAGTGGTGGATCTGCCGGATGAGCAGACCACCGCGCACATCGAAGGAGATGTGCATGGTCGAGTTGAACGCCTCGGACATCAGCTGTCCCTGCAGCGGGACGTAGCTGCCGTGGTACTCCACCTCGTTCATCGACGGGTGGAAGAACATCGTCAGGTAGACGCCCGTGAGGATGATGATGATGAAGCTGTAGAGGCAGATCTCACCGAGCATGAAGGACCAGTGGTCCGGGAAGATCTTCCGCATGTTGGCCTTGGCCAGGGAGTAGATCCCCAGGCGGCCGTCGGCCCAGTCGGCGACCCGCTCACCGGCGGGTGCCTTCTTCTTGGTGTCGGTCACAGTGCTCATCCGCGCTCCCAGAAGGACGGGCCGACGGGCTCGTCGAAGTCGCCGAGCGCCTCGAGGAAGCCCTTGTCGTTCACGCCGATCCGCAGCGGCGGGGGGGCGTGACCGGCCGGGCCGAAGATGACGCGGGCGCCGTCGGAGAGGTCGAAGGTGGACTGGTGGCACGGGCAGAGCACGTGGTGCGTCTGCTGCTCGTACAGGGAGATCGGGCAGCCGACGTGGGTGCAGATCTTCGAGAAGGCGACGATGCCCTCGTGGCCCCACTCGAGTTCCTGCTTGTCCTTGATGTCCTCCGGCTGAATGCGGACGATCATCAGGGCGGCCTTGGCGATCTGGACCTGGAAGTCGTGGTCGTGCTCCGACAGACCCTCGGGCATCGCGAAGGTCAGCGAACCGACCGCGACGTCCTCGGGACGCAGCGGCTCGTGCGTGTTCATGTTGATGAGCTGCTTGCCCTTGGCCCACAGGGTGGACCGGAGCTTCTTCTCGGGCAGCGGGCCCATGTCACGCAGCAGCACGATGCCGGAGAGCGGTACGAGCGACAGCGCGCCGAACATGGTGTTGCGGATCAGCTTCCGGCGGCCCATGCCGGACTCGGCGGCACCGGCCGCGAAGTCCGCCATGACCTTCGCCTTGGTCTCCGGGGAGGCCTGGATCGGGTGACGCTCGTCGGCGATCTCGACGTCGGACATCAGGGTGCGGGCCCAGTGGACCGCGCCCGCGCCGATGAAGAACAGCGCCAGGCCGAGCGTCCATCCCAGGGCGAAGTTGAGCGCGGACACCCGGCCGAACGGCCAGATGTACACGATCTTGTCGACCGGGAAGATCACGTACGAGGCGATGAAGCCGATCGTGGCCAGCATCGACAGCGTGAACATGAAGGCGACCGCACGCTCGGACCGCCTGGCGGCCCGCTCGTCGATGTCCTGGATGCGCGGCTTGTGAGGCGGCAGGCCCGGGTCGGCGAACGGGTCGTCGAGGACCTTCACCGCGCCGTGCGCGGTGTCCTGCTCAGCGGGCAGGTTCTCTTCTGGAATCTCTTGGCTACTCATGACTTCTTGGCCTTAGCGGTGTGGGCCGCGACCCAGACGGCAACTGCGATCAGCGCACCCAGGCCGAAGACCCATGCGAACAGACCCTCGCTGACCGGGCCGAGGCCGCCGAGCGAGAGCCCGCCGGGGCTGTCGGCCTTTTCGCCGTTGACGGCCTGGACGTACGCGATGATGTCCTTCTTCTCCTTCTCCGGCATGGTCGTGTCCGGGAAGGAGGGCATGTTCTGCGGGCCGGTCTGCATGGCCTCGTACAGGTGCTTCGGGCTCACGCCTTCGAGGTTCGGGGCGTACTTGCCGTGCGTCAGCGCACCGCCCTCACCCGTGAAGTTGTGGCACTGGGCACAGTTGGAACGGAACAGGTCGCCACCACGGGCGATGTCGGCGCCGTCGGGGCTGTACTGGCTCGCCTTCGGCGTGATCGGGCCGGCGCCGAGGGAGGCGATGTACGCCGCGAGCTGATCGATCTCAGCCTGCGTGTAGATGACCTTCTTCTTCGGCACCTGGGCGCCCGGCTGCTGGGCCGGCATACGGCCCGTGCCGACCTGGAAGTCCACGGAGGCCGAGCCGACGCCGACCAGGGAGGGGCCGTCAGTGGTGCCCTGACCGCCGGTTCCGTGGCAGCTGGCGCAGCCGACGGAGTAGAGCTTCTTGCCCTCCTCGATGGCGAGGGACTGGGCGGTTTCATCGGCCTTCGCCGTGCCCGCGGGCGCGAACGCGGCGTACAGCCCCCCAGTGGCCGCCAGCGCGAGAAGTAGGACGACGACCGCCGCCAGCGGATGGCGTCGTCGTGCGGAGAGCTTTTTCACGGATTACCCCGGTGTCAGGATCTTCTGCGTCGATGCTTGCTGGATGTGCTCGGGTCCCGGGACCCGATTACTTGATCATGTAGATCGTGGCGAAGAGGCCGATCCAGACGACATCGACGAAGTGCCAGTAGTAGGACACGACGATGGCGGCGGTTGCCTGCTCGTGAGTGAACCTCTTGGCGGCGTACGTCCGGCCCAGGACCAGCAGGAAGGCGATGAGACCGCCCGTCACGTGCAGGCCGTGGAAACCGGTGGTCAGGTAGAACACGGAGCCGTACGGGTTCGACGAGAGCGAAAGGCCCTCGTGCTTGACCAGCTCGGTGTACTCGAAGACCTGGCCGCCGATGAAGATCGCACCCATCACGAACGTGATGATGAACCACGTCCGGAGCTTCTTCACATCGCCCCGCTCCGCGGCGAAGACGCCGAGCTGGCAGGTGAGGGAGGAAAGCACCAGGATCGTGGTGTTGGTCGCCGAGAACGGGAAGTTCAGGGCCGATGCCTGTTCCTCCCAGAACTCCTGACCGGTCACCGATCGCAGGGTGAAGTACATCGCGAAGAGGGCCGCGAAGAACATCAGCTCGGAACTCAACCAGATGATGGTTCCGACGCTGGTGAGGTTCGGTCGATTGACCGACGGGTGCGCGTGCCCGGTTTCTACTGTCGTTACTGTCGCCACGACCGACATTATGTCGGTCGCTTATCCCGCCCTCACTCCGGGGGGTGCCGTTCGGAGTGTCAGGGGCCTGTGTCCAGCCCGAACGGCCCATCGAAGCGGTCTCCCTGGCGGTGTCGAACCGGTGTTGACGGGGTGTGGGACGGAGTAGCATCCGCCGCATCGGTTGATGACCTTCACGGAGGAACGATGCAGTCGAGCGCCACGGTCCTGGTCTACAGCGACGACGCGAACACGCGGGAGCAGGTGCGCCTGGCTGCGGGGCGCAGGCCCGCGGCCGACGTTCCGCCGGTCGAGTTCTTCGAATGCGCGACACTCCCGGCCGTGCTGAAGCGCCTGGACGAGGGCGGGATCGACGTCTGCGTCCTGGACGGCGAGGCCGTGCCGGCGGGCGGGATGGGTGTGTGCCGGCAGATCAAGGACGAGGTCTTCCAGTGCCCGCCGGTGCTGCTCCTGATCGGCCGCCCGCAGGACGCCTGGCTGGCCACCTGGAGCCGTGCGGACGCCGCTGTCACCCTTCCGGTGGAACCGGTCGAGTTCGCGGCGTCCTTGGCGGCGCTGCTGCGTTCGCGGCTGTCCATCGACGCCTGACGGCCGGACACGCGCTAGATCGACGGCTGCAGGCGGGTCGGGTCGGGCTGGTGGGCGGCGCTCTTGGCGTCGGCCACCAGAGCGCTGCCCTGACGCCACTTGTCCCAGGCCAGGTTCCAGTCGCCGAAACCGTTCCCGAACGGGTCCATCGTGTCGCCGATGCTGTTGACGGTCTGCACGATGTCGCCCGGACGGACGGTCTCGAAGAACCAGGCCGCGTTGCCCGTCGACATGCCGACACAGCCGTGGCTGACGTTCGCGAACCCCTGTGAGCCTACGGACCAGGGCGCGGCGTGGACGTATTCACCGCTCCAGGTGACCCGGGTCGCGTAGTAGACGGGCAGGTCGTACGACTCCGAACTGCCCTCCGCGATGCCGACGCTGGTGCCCCGCATCCGGACGTAGTACTCCTTGCCCAGGACGACTTTGATGCCGTTACGGGTCGAGAAGCCCGGTTTGCCGGTGGTCACCGGCATGGTCTTGATCACTTCTCCGTTGCGCCGCACGGTCATGGAGTACGAGCCCGCGTCCGCGACGGCCTCGATCCGGTCGCCGATCGTCAGCTTCAACGGCTTCGACTCCCCGCCGTACAGCTTGTCGCCGACCTTGACGCCGGCGAGGTTGCCGGTGACCGAGACCGACGCGCCCGCGGGCCAGTACTCCTTCGGGCGGAAGTGCAGCTTCTGGTCGTCCACCCAGTACCAGGAGCCCTCGACGGCGGGCGTGGAGCGGACCTTCAGGGCCCGTTCGACGACCTTCCTGGCCGCCTTGTCCTTGACGGGGACGCTGAGGTCGGCCGTGATGGGCTGCCCGACGCCGTACGTGCCCGCCTCAGGGCCGAACGTCGCGGTCAGGCCCCGCTTGGCCGGGGCCGTCTCGAACGTGAACGTGCGGGTGCCGGGGGCGCCGTCCTCGTCCTCCGTGGAGACCTTGACGGTGTAGCGGCCGCCGGCCGTCAGCGAGCCCGTGGAGCGCCAGCTCTGGCCGTCCGCCGTGAGCTCGCCCGCCAGGTGGTGGCCGGTCTCGTCGATGGCCGTCACGTCGGTGATGCGGCCGTCGTCGCCCTTGGCCGTGATCTCCAGCGCCTTGTCCGGGTCGGCCTTCTCGCCGTCGGCGGGGGCGTTGAAGGAGACCTGCTCGGCGGCGTCGTAGGGCTTCGCCGAGAGGGGGTGGCCGTCGGTGCCCGCGCAGGCACCGGCGCTGGCGGTGACCATGAGGGCCATAAGGGTGCAGCTCAGAACAGTCCGAATGCGCGGCGTGTCGTTCATGACATCACCGTAAGAACATTCCTCGCGCCCAGCGCGTCGAGTGCTGCAAAACAGTGGGCGGGGGGGGGTGCGGGCGGTGTGTCTTGAGCGGGCGCAGAGCGGAGAGTCGCGAGC
>NZ_JBHWBS010000098.1:21148-28982 GCF_042735655.1 Streptomyces sp. NPDC059567
TGTGTGGCTCGTTCGCGCGGTGAGCGGGTGTTTGTTGTGCTGACTGCAGCGCGCCCCCCCCCCCCTCGGGGTGTTACGGGGTACTGCTACTGGTTCTGGTTCTCACCGCGGTAGAACTCGAACACCCAGCCGAACAGACCGACCAGGATCAGCGGAGCCGAGAAGTACAGGATCCACCAGCCCATCGCGACGGCGAGGAAGGCGAGCGCACCACCGGTGGCCAGCGACAGCGGCTGCCAGCTGTGGGGGGCGAAGAAGCCCACCTCGCCGGCCTCGTCCGCGACGTCGGCCTCCTTGTTGTCCATGGCCATCTCGTCGACACGCCGGGCCGTGAAGGCCAGGTAGTAGCCGACCATGATGCAGAGACCGAAGGCCAGGAACAGCGCCGTCGTACCGACCGGCTCCTTCGACCACACGCCGTAGAGGATGGCCATGGCGAGCACGAAGATGCTCAGCCAGATGAACAACCTGCCCTGGAACTTCACTTGCCGGCCTCCTTGCCACCCGTGAGGGCCACGGCCTCGTGCGGCTTGTTCTCGAGCTGGTCGACCGCCGCGATCTCAGGGTGGTGCAGGTCGAACGCCGGGGATTCGGAACGGATCCGCGGCAGGGTGAGGAAGTTGTGCCGCGGCGGCGGGCAGGACGTCGCCCACTCGAGCGAGCGGCCGTAGCCCCACGGGTCGTCGACCTCGATCTTCTTGCCGTACTTGGCGGTCTTCCACACGTTGTAGAGGAACGGCAGGATCGACAGACCGAGCAGGAACGAGGAGATCGTCGAGATCGTGTTCAGCGCGGTGAAGCCGTCGGCGTTGAGGTAGTCCGCGTAACGACGCGGCATGCCTTCGGCACCCAGCCAGTGCTGCACCAGGAACGTGCCGTGGAAGCCGATGAACAGCGTCCAGAACGTGATCTTGCCGAGCCGCTCGTCCAGCATCTTGCCGGTGAACTTCGGCCACCAGAAGTGGAAGCCGGCGAACATCGCGAAGACCACGGTGCCGAAGACGACGTAGTGGAAGTGCGCGACGACGAAGTACGAGTCGGAGACGTGGAAGTCCATCGGCGGCGAGGCCAGGATGACACCGGTCAGACCACCGAAGGTGAAGGTGACCAGGAAGCCGATCGTCCAGAGCATCGGTGTCTCGAAGGACAACGAGCCCTTCCACATCGTTCCGATCCAGTTGAAGAACTTCACGCCCGTCGGTACGGCGATGAGGAACGTCATGAAGGAGAAGAACGGCAGGAGGACGCCACCGGTGACGTACATGTGGTGGGCCCACACGGTCACGGAAAGACCGGCGATCGCGATCGTCGCGGCGATCAGACCGATGTAGCCGAACATCGGCTTGCGGCTGAAGACCGGGATGACCTCGGAGACGATGCCGAAGAACGGCAGCGCGATGATGTACACCTCGGGGTGTCCGAAGAACCAGAAGAGGTGCTGCCAGAGCAGGGCACCGCCGTTGGACGCGTCGAAGATGTGCGAGCCGAACTTGCGGTCGGCCTCCAGCGCGAAGAGCGCGGCGGCGAGGACCGGGAAGGCGAGCAGGACCAGGACACCGGTCAGCAGCACGTTCCAGGTGAAGATCGGCATACGGAACATCGTCATGCCCGGAGCGCGCATGCAGATGATCGTGGTGATGAAGTTGACCGAGCCGAGGATCGTGCCGAAGCCGGAGAAGGCCAGACCCATGATCCACATGTCGGCGCCGACACCCGGCGAGCGGACGGCGTCCGACAGCGGGGAGTAGGCGAACCAGCCGAAGTCGGCCGCACCCTGCGGGGTGAGGAAGCCGGCCACCGCGATGATCGAGCCGAAGAGGTACAGCCAGTACGCGAACATGTTCAGCCGCGGGAACGCCACGTCGGGCGCGCCGATCTGCAGCGGCATGATCCAGTTCGCGAATCCGGCGAAGAGCGGCGTCGCGAACATCAGCAGCATGATCGTGCCGTGCATCGTGAACGCCTGGTTGAACTGCTCGTTCGACATGATCTGCGTGCCCGGACGGGCCAGCTCGGCGCGCATGAAGAGCGCCATCAGACCGCCGATGCAGAAGAACACGAACGACGTGACGAGGTACAGCGTGCCGATCGTCTTGTGGTCGGTGGTCGTCAGCCACTTCACCACGACGTTGCCGGGCTGCTTGCGGCGTACCGGGAGCTCGTTCTCGTACGAGTCCTCAGCCGCGGCCGCACCCTGGGGTTCGTTGAGGATGCTCACAGTTGGTTCTTCTCCGCATTCCTGGCCGGGTCCGTCTGCTCGATGCCGGACGGGATGTAGCCGGTCTGCCCCTTCTCCGCCAGCTCCTTCAGGTGCTGCTGGTAGCGCTCCGGGGAGACCACCTTGACGTTGAAGAGCATCCGGGAGTGGTCGACACCGCAGAGCTCGGCGCACTTGCCGAGGAAGGTGCCCTGCTTGTTCGGGGTCACCTCGAAGACGTTGGTGTGACCCGGGATGACGTCCTGCTTGAACAGGAAGGGGACCACCCAGAAGGAGTGGATGACGTCACGGGAGGTCAGGACGAACCGGACCTTCTCACCCTCGGGCAGCCACAGGGTCGGGCCCGGGTTGCCGGTCTGCGGGTTCCGGTCACCGGGGATACCGGCGTCGTAGACACCGCCGGCATTCGCCGGGAAGTCGTCCTGGTACTTGTCCGGAATGGCGTCGAGGTTCGGGGCCGTCTGCGCGTCACCCGTCACACCCGGCACGTTCTCGATGTAGTTGAAGCCCCAGCTCCACTGGTAGCCGACCACGTTGATCGTGTGGGCCGGCTTGTCGGCGAGCGACAGGAGCTTCGACTCGTCGCGCGCGGTGAAGTAGAAGAGCACCGACACGATGATGAGCGGAGTGACCGTGTACAGCGCCTCGATGGGCATGTTGTACCGCGTCTGCGGCGGTACCTCGACCTTGGTGCGGCTGCGCCGGTGGAACATGACGGACCACAGGATCAGCCCCCACACCAGCACGCCCGTGACGAGCGCGGCCGCCCACGAGCCCTGCCAGAGGGAGAGGATCGTGGGAGCCTGTTCCGTGACCGGGGTGGGCATACCAAGGCGGGGGAAGTCTTCCCAGTTGTACGAGCAGCCGGTGGCTGTCGCCAGGATCAGGCCCGCAGTCAGCACCTGCGGCAGCTTCCGCCGCATCGGGCGCCGAGACGTGGGGGTACCACCCGCGCCTTGGCTGCGGGGGAGGTCGGAGCCGTTGGGACTCACGTAGCGCCTTCCCGAGAGTCTCGGCCCGCGCTGGTCGGCTACGGCCGTCTCGCTGGTCGGTCGCCGCCCCGGCCGCGGGCAGGGGTTTGGATGTTTATGCGGACCAAACCCTACTGGACGCTATTTGGGGTCGCGCGGGGAGGGTGCCCAACGCGCCGTCCGACTCCCCGAAGGGGTGGACGGGATCATTCCGCGGAGGGTCTCGAAGGGGGTCCCAGGCGCGCGATCGGCGGTGCGGGCCGGGTATCTGACGGGGCTTCGAGGGACGGGAGGCTAGCTTTGTCCGGTGCCCTACTTCGACGCCGCCTCCTCCGCCCCACTGCATCCCGTAGCCCGTCAGGCGCTGCTCGCCGCCCTGGACGAGGGCTGGGCCGACCCGGCCCGGCTCTACCGCGAGGGGCGCCGGGCCCGGCTGCTCCTGGACGCGGCACGGGAGGCCGCGGCGGAGGCGGTCGGCTGCCGCCCCGACGAGTTGGTGTTCACTCCTTCGGGGACGCGCGCGGTTCACTCCGGAGTTTCCGGCGCCCTCGCGGGGCGTCGGCGTGTCGGAACGCGGCTCGTGGTGTCGGCGGTCGAACACTCCTCCGTCCTGCACGCGGGCGAGGCGCACGCGGCGGCGGGCGGGTCCGTGACGGAGGTTCCGGTGGACCGGTCCGGCGCGGTCGACCCCTCGGCGTACGCGGCGGCCCTGACGGAGGGGACGGCCCTGGCGTGCCTGCAGTCCGCCAACCATGAGGTGGGGACCGTGCAGCCGGTGGGCGAGGTCGCGCAGGCGTGCCGAGAGGCGGGGGTGCCGCTCCTCGTGGACGCGGCGCAGTCGCTGGGATGGGGCCCCGTGGAGGGCGGCTGGTCGCTGCTCGCGGCAAGTGCGCACAAATGGGGCGGACCGTCGGGGGTGGGACTGCTCGCGGTGCGGAAGGGGGTGCGGTTCGCGCCCCAAGGGCCCGCGGACGAGCGGGAGTCGGGGCGGGCGGCCGGTTTCGAGAACCTGCCCGCGATCGTGGCCGCCGCGGCGTCGCTGCGGGCGGTACGGGCGGAGGCAGCGGCCGAGGCGACACGGCTGCGCGGTCTGGTGGACCGGATCCGCGCGCGGGTGCCGGAGCTCGTGCCGGATGTGGAAGTGGTGGGCGACCCGGTGCGCCGGCTCCCCCATCTCGTCACCTTCTCCTGTCTCTATGTCGACGGGGAGACCTTGTTGCACGAGCTGGATCGGGAGGGTTTCTCCGTTTCGTCCGGTTCGTCGTGCACCAGCTCGACGCTGACGCCCAGCCATGTCCTGCGCGCGATGGGGGTGCTGAGCGAGGGCAACGTCCGGGTGTCGCTGCCGATCGGGACACCGGAGACGGACGTGGACCGTTTCCTGGAGGTGCTTCCGGGCGTGGTCGCGGGGGTACGGGAGCGGCTGGGCGCCCCGGAGGCGGTGACCAGCGCGGGTTCCGCGGGCTCGCTCGTGGTGGACGCGCTGGGCAAGCGCTGCCCGATCCCGGTCATCGAACTGGCGAAGGTGATCGACGACGTGCCGGTCGGCGGCACGGTCACGGTGCTGGCCGACGACGAGGCCGCCCGGCTGGACATCCCGGCGTGGTGCGAGATGCGCGGCCAGGAGTACGTGGGCGAGGAGCCGTCCCCGAAGGGCGGCACGGCGTACGTGGTGCGCCGGGTGGCTTAGGGAGTCGCGGCCCGGACCCCGCGGCCCGGGCGGCGTGTGCCGTCCGGGCCGGGGGTTGGGGGGCGCGGCCCCGACGTCAGGCCAGGTGCGCCTGGACCTCGGCCGCGGCCTCGTCGCCGTACGCCTTGGTGAAGCGCTCCATGAAGTTCGCGCGGCGCAGCGTGTACTCCTGGGTGCCCAGGGTCTCGATCACCAGCGTCGCGAGCATGCAGCCGACCTGGGCCGCGCGCTCCAGGCTGACGCCCCAGGACAGACCGGTCAGGAAGCCCGCGCGGAACGCGTCGCCGACGCCCGTCGGGTCGACCTTGGCGTCCTCCTCGGCGCAGCCGACCTCGATGGTCTCCCCGCCCGCGCTCTCGATGCGCACACCGCGCGAGCCGAGGGTGGTGACCCGGTGGCCGACCCGGTTCAGGATCTCCTCGTCGGTCCAGCCGGTCTTGGACTCGATGAGGCCCTTCTCGTACTCGTTGGAGAAGAGGTAGGTGGCGCCGTCGAGGAGGGTGCGGATCTCGTCGCCGTCCATCCGCGCGATCTGCTGGGAGAAGTCCGCGGCGAAGGGGATGCGCCGCGTCTTGCACTCCTCGGTGTGGCGCAGCATCGCCTCGGGGTCGTCGGCGCCGATCAGGACCAGGTCGAGGCCGCCCACGCGGTCGGCGACGGCCTTCAGCTCGATCTGCCGGGCCTCGCTCATCGCGCCCGTGTAGAAGGAGCCGATCTGGTTGTGGTCCTTGTCCGTGGTGCAGACGAACCGGGCGGTGTGCAGGACCTCGGAGATCCGCACCGAGCCGGTGTCGACGCCGTGGCGGTCCAGCCATGCGCGGTACTCGTCGAAGTCGTAGCCCGCGGCTCCCACCAGGATCGGGTTGCCGCCGAGCTGGCCCATGCCGAAGCAGATGTTCGGGCCGACGCCTCCCCTTCTGATGTCGAGGTTGTCGACGAGGAAGGAGAGAGAGACCGTGTGGAGCTGGTCCGCTACGAGCTGGTCTGCGAACCGGCCGGGGAAGGTCATGAGGTGGTCGGTGGCGATGGAGCCGGTGACTGCGATACGCACGGCTGGGCGCTCCTGCGGGACGGAAAGGGGTTGACAGTTCACGCTACCGGGTGGGAGGCGCCCTGCCGAACAGTGGAAACTACCCCAGAGTAGGTCTTTTCCCTGGAGTCATGGCGTGCGTACGGTGCGCGTATGTCCACGTACCCCGCTCCTCGTGAGCATCAGGAGTCCGAGTTCAGCCTGGCCCAGCTGCGCGGAGACAGTGCGCGCATGGCCCCCCACTGGGTGGTTCCGGCGGCCGACGCCCCCGCCCCCGTCTCCCCCGCACTGATCCACGGTGTGGTCGTCCCGCCTGCCTCGGCGCGGCTGATCGACGCCACCTCCGAATACGGCGGCTGAGGGACGGAACCACCCGCTCGCCCATTCCGTCCCACTGATGTCTCCCGGGGAGATGCCTTCCGGGTCAGGGACGAAGGAGCGATGTGGTGAGCGGTACGGAGAACCGGCGGATGCGGCACCGGCCGATGCTCGTCGCCTCGGTGGCGGCGAGCGTCCTGCTCGTCGGGGGCGGCGGGGTGTATCTCGCCGCCACGGCGGCCGACGGCGATGCCACCCGGCCCGCCGGGGCGGCCGCTCCCCCGCCGCTGAGGCTCGACGGCAAGAGCGGTGGCGACGGCGGGCCCGGTATCGCGCCGGGCGAGCCCGACCCGAACGGCGGTGGCGCCGTCTACAAGGCCAAGGGCCCCCTGCCCCAAGGGCCCTCGTCGGCCGCGGTCCACCGGCCGGAGGGCCGGGTCACCTCGGCGGAGGTGACCCGGCTGGCGCAGGCGCTGGGGATCGCGGGCGCGCCGCGTCTCGAGGGCGGGGTCTGGAAGATCGCGCCGGAGAAGGACGGCTCCGGGCTGCGGCTCGATGTGGCCGCCGAGGCCCCGGGCAGCTGGACCTTCTCCCGCTACGACGGGGGCCCGGTCGGCGACACCTGCCTGAAGGGCAAGGCGTGCCCCCCTCCGGGCGAGGCGAAGCCCCCGAGCGGTGGGCCGGTGAGCGAGGCGGCGGCGAGGGCGGCGGCCACTCCCGTGCTGAAGGCGATCGGCCAGGAGGACGCCAAGCTGGACACCGGCCAGCTGATGGGCGCGGTAAGGGTGGTCAACGCCGATCCGGTCGTCGGCGGGCTGCCGACGTACGGCTGGTCGACCGGGATCCATGTCGGACCCGGGGGTGAGCTGGTCTCGGGCAGCGGGCAGCTGAAGGACCCGGTGAAGAGCGACAGCTATCCGGTGGTCGGGGCGGAGAGGGCGCTGGAGGAGCTGAACAAGGCGTCCTCGGGGCCGGGCTCGATCGGCATCGGCGGCTGTGCGACGGATCCGCCGGCCGGC
Source organism: Streptomyces sp. NPDC059567 (assembly GCF_042735655.1). Classification (NCBI taxonomy): domain Bacteria; kingdom Bacillati; phylum Actinomycetota; class Actinomycetes; order Kitasatosporales; family Streptomycetaceae; genus Streptomyces; species Streptomyces sp. NPDC059567. The sequence continues at coordinate 28,395 of NZ_JBHWBS010000098.1, forward strand.
ACGGAGGGCGGCGCGGACACTCCGGCGACGACCTGCAAGCCGGACGCGAAGCCGAAGGAGCTGGCGGTCACGGGCGCGGTCCTCGGGCTCGCCTCGCAGTTCGTGGACGGTGAGCGGGCGCTCGTACCGTCGTGGCTCTTCCGGGTGGAGGCGGAGGCCGGCGCGAAGCCGTACACGGTCGTGCGGACGGCGGTGGCTCCGGAGCATCTGGCGCCCCCGGCGAAGCCCAGTCCGACGACGCCCCCGACGCAGGATCCGGGTGAGGGCACGGCGCCCGAGCGGCAGCTCACGTCGTACCGGGTCGACGGCTCCGGCACGAAGCTGTCGGTGACCTTCTGGGGCGGCGTGTGCAGCGAGTACACGGCCACGGCCGAGGAGCGGGCGGACAAGGTCGCCGTGCAGGTGACCGAGCGGCCGATCGAGCCGGGCCGGGCGTGCATCGCCATCGCGGTGGAGGTCACCCGGACGGTGACCCTCGAGCAGCCGCTGGGCGGCCGGACGGTCGTGGACGCGAGCGGGGAGCCCGTCCCGCGCCACTAAGGCGCACACGGCAGCACACACGTACGAAGGCGGCCGCCCCGGAAGTCC
>NZ_JBHWBS010000099.1:0-14146 GCF_042735655.1 Streptomyces sp. NPDC059567
ACCCCCCACCTCTCGACTGCGCGCGCTCGGGGGTTTGTGTGGTGTCTGTGTGTGGCGCCCCCCCCGCCCCCGCCGCCGCCGCGGGGGCCCGCCCCCCCCCGGTTCCGCGCGTCGAGGCCACCGTTTGCCCGGTCGCGCCCTCTGGGGACCCGCGGGCTGTTGTCGTATGTTGCTGCGCATGGCGATCACCGCGCTGCCCAACTCCCGCACCGAGGCGGACGGTTCGGCCGTCGTCCGGGTGCTCAGTTACAACATCCGCTCGATGCGCGACGACGAGGACGCCCTCGCCCGGGTCATCCGCGCCTGCGCCCCCGATCTCGTCTTCGTCCAGGAGGCGCCGCGCTTCTTCCGCTGGCGCAAGCATGCGGCCCGGCTCGCGGCCAAGAGCGAGCTCGTCGTGCTGAGCGGCGGCGCCACGGCCGCGGGGCCGCTGCTGATGTGCTCGCTGAGGGCCACCGTGGAATGGACCGAGGACGTCCTGCTGCCGCTCACCCCCGGGCTGCACCGGCGCGGTTTCGCGACCGCCGTCGTACGGTTCGCGGGCGCGAGGGTCGGGCTGATCAGCTGTCATCTGAGCCTGCGGAGCGACGAACGGTACGCGCAGGCCGGGATGGTCCTCGACCGGGTCGCCGCCATGGGCGTCCCGCACACGATCGTCGCCGGGGACCTCAACGAACGCCCCGGCGGCCGGAGCTTCACCCGCCTGACCAAGGAGCTCCAGGACGGCTGGACGGCCAGCCCCTGGGGCGGCGAGTACACCTCGACGCCCACCGATCCGCACCAGCGCATCGACGCGATCCTGGCGACGGAGGGCGTCGACTTCCTCGGCTGCGGAGTCCCGCCGGACCTCGACCCGAGGGACCTGAGAACGGCGACGGACCACCTTCCGGTCCTGGCGGCGGTCAGGATCCCGGCGACCTGAGCGGACGGAGTCCGCCCGCGGCGCCGGGAGCGCGGCCCCGCTACACCACCGCGCCCCGGCCCGGGTCGTCGAAGCCGTCATCGTCGTCGTGCTTCATGCGCGCCACCAGCGTCGCGAAGCCGCCGAGAAAGCCGCCCACGCAGAGCGTCGTCAGCCACCACGTCATGCCCCACTGGAACAGCACCGCGAGCAGCATCAGCACCGGACCGCCGACGACGCCCAGCCATGCGAACTTCGTCGTCGCGTCCGCCTCCGGCAGCGGCGGCGGCTCCGGCGGGACGAAGTGGCCCTCGTCGTCGTCGCCCTTCTTGCCGGCCGGCTTCTCGTCGGTCTCGGCGTCCGGGTCCGCGAGTTCGTAGTCGCGCGGACCACCGCCCACGCTCACCCCGGGAGCGAAGACGACCGAGCCGCCGAGGACGGACTTCCGAGGATCCTCGTCCTCGCCGTCCTCTTCCTCCTCCTCGTCGTCTTCGTCGTCGTCACCGTCGTCGGAACCCTCCACGGGCTCCGGCAGCGCCAGGTCCTCCACCGATCTGAAGGGCTTCGCCCCCGGAGGGTCCGCCGGCTCCTCGCCGTACCCGGCGACGATCGCGGCCCAGGCCGCCTCCTCGTCGATCGGCTGCGGCTCGCGCTCGCCGTCCTGCTGCTCAGCCACTGCTCGTGCTCCCCTTCTCCCCGACCGCCTCCGGAGCGAGGCGGCAGAGGAACGCCCAGCTCTCCTCGAAGATCCGCTCCGCATCGTGGTCCAACGTCGCCACGTGGTAGCTCTGTTCCAGCAGGATCTCCTTCACGTCCGTCGAGGAGATCCGGCTCAGGATCCGCGCCGTGTCGGCGGGCGGCACCACATGGTCCTGCGGGCTGTGCAGGACCACCAGAGGCTGCGTGACCTGCGGCAGCTCCGCGTCCACCGTCTGGAACAACCGGCGCAGGGAGTGCGCCGCGTGCAGCGGCACCCGGTCGTACCCGATCTCCGCCGCACCCTCCTTGGCGATGTCGCTGGCGATGCCGCTCGTCGACCGGACGAAGTGGCGGACCACCGGCAGCGCATGCGCCGCGAGGCCGTGGACCTTGTTGCCGGGGTTCACCAGCACGAGGCCCTGCACCGCGTCCCCGTACTTGGCCGCGAGACGCAGCGACAGCGCCCCGCCCATGGACAGACCGAAGACGAAGACCCGCTCGCAGCTCGCGAGCAGCTCCCGCAGCGCCCGGTCCACCTCCGCGTACCAGTCGTGCCAGGTCGTGAGCTGCATGTCCTCCCAGCGCGTGCCGTGCCCGGGCAGCAGCGGCAGCGACACCGTGAGACCGCGCTCGGCCAGATACTCCGCCCAGGGGCGCAGCGACTGCGGGGAACCGGTGAAACCGTGACAGAGAAGGACGCCGACCTCTCCGCCCTCATGGCGGTACGGCTCGGCTCCAGGAAGGACCGGCACCGGGGTCTCCTGTTCGGGTTCGGCTTCGGGGATGCGAGTACGGCGAGTACCGCGACGAAGCAACGACGAAAGAGGGAAGAACCTTCACCGTACGCGACCGGACCGACACCGACCAGGGCCGTTCGCACGAAGGTGCGCCGCACACGGCCACACCCGCGAGGGCAGGCGGGAAAAGGCGGGATAAGGTCTGTCCGACAGCACACGGAAGGTACTCGAGTTGATCTACGGCGCAATGAAGTTCTCCATCGGAGGGTCACTGAAGCTCGCCTTCAGGCCTTGGGTGGAGGGCCTCGAGAACATTCCCGCCGAGGGGCCGGCGATCCTCGCGAGCAACCACCTGTCCTTCTCGGACTCCTTCTTCCTGCCCGCGGTCCTCGACCGCAAGGTCACCTTCATCGCCAAGGCCGAGTACTTCACCTCGCCCGGAGTGAAGGGCAAGCTCACCGCCGCCTTCTTCAAGGGCGTCGGCCAGCTCCCCGTGGACCGTTCCGGCGCGCGCGGCGCCGGCGAGGCGGCGATCAAGGCCGGTATCGACGTCATCGAGAAGGGCGGGCTCTTCGGGATCTACCCCGAGGGCACCCGCTCGCCCGACGGCCGTCTCTACCGCGGCAAGCCCGGCGGCCTCGCGCGCGTGGCCCTGGCCACCGGCGCGCCGGTCATCCCGGTCGCCATGATCGACACCGAGAAGATCCAGCCGCCCGGCAAGGTCGTCCCCAAGCTGATGCGGCCGGGGATCCGGATCGGCAAGCCGCTCGACTTCAGCCGCTACCACGGCATGGAGGGCGACCGCTTCATCCTCCGCTCGGTGACCGACGAGGTCATGTACGAGATCATGAAGCTGTCCGGCCAGGAGTACGTCGACATCTACGCGACCGCCGCCAAGCGTCAGATCGCGGATGCCGAGAAGGCCGCAAAGGAGGCCGTCAAGGCCGAGATCGCGGCGCGGGAAGAGTCCGGAGCCTGACCCTCTCGTAGAGGGACGCCGGGGGGTGGGGGAGATGGCCAAGCGCGAGCGTGTCGTGCGGATGTCGGTCGAGCAGCCGCTGTGGCGCGCGCTCACCGCGTACCGCGTCGGAACGATGATCTACGCCGTTCTGATCTTCGTCTTCGCCCGGGACCGCTACGAGCGGCCCTGGGTGGCCGTCGCCTTCCTCGCCGTCATGTGCGCCTGGACCCTGGCCACCCTGCCCAAGGTGGCGAACGCGGCCAGCTGCACCAAGCGCTTCCTGATCGCCGACCTCGCCGTCGCCCTGACCGGCATCCTGCTCACCCCGCTCGCGGACGAGCAGGCCCAGTCGGTCGACGGGCCCACCCTGCCGACGATATGGACCGCCGGAGCCGTCCTCGCGTACGCGATCAAGGGCGGCTGGCGCTGGGCCGGTTTCGCCTCCTCGCTGGTCGCCGTCGCCAACATCATCGAGCGCGCCCACCCCACCCGGGACACCCTCCACAACGTCCTCCTGGTGTGGGTGGCGTCCATCGCCATCGGATACGTCGTCGAGGTCGCCCGCGCCTCCGAACGCACCCTCGCCCGCGCCCTGGAGATCGAGGCCGCGACCCGGGAACGGGAGCGGCTCGCCCGGGACATCCACGACAGCGTCCTCCAGGTCCTGGCGATGGTGCAGCGGCGCGGTACGGCACTGGGCGGCGAGGCGGCCGAGCTGGGCCGGATGGCGGGGGAGCAGGAGGTCGCCCTGCGCACCCTGGTCGCCGGCGGGCTGACCCGGCCGTCGCTGGTCTCCGAGGACGAGTCGGAAGGGGCCGTGGTCCGGATCGTCGAGGAGCCGGACGACGACTGCCCGGTCGATCTGCGCGCCCTGCTCGCTCCGCGCGCCGGGGCGAAGGTCACGCTCTCCGACCCGGGCGCCCCGGTCCTGCTGCAGTCCGCCGCCGCCCGCGAGCTGGCCGCCGCCGTCGGCGCCGCCCTGGACAATGTCCGGGTGCACGCGGGCGGGAACGCCCGGGCCTGGATCCTGGTCGAGGACTGGCCGGACGAGGTGATCGTGACGGTACGGGACGACGGCCCGGGCATCCCGGAGGGGCGGCTCGCCCAGGCCGAGGGCGAGGGCCGGATGGGCGTCGCGCTGTCCATCCGGGGCAGACTGCGCGACCTGGGCGGCACGGCCGAGCTGATCTCGGTCCCGGGCCAGGGCACGGAAGTAGAACTGAAGGTCCCGCGGGATCCACGGGGGAAGGCAGGAACGCGATGAGCGAGCAGCAGATCAGAGTGATGGTCGTCGACGACCACCCGATGTGGCGGGACGCGGTCGCCCGCGACCTCGCCGAGGCTGGCTTCGACGTGGTGGCCACGGCGGGCGACGGCGAGCAGGCCGTGCGCCGCGCCGGCGCCGCCGCCCCGGACGTCCTCGTCCTGGACCTCAACCTGCCCGCAAAGCCGGGCGTCCAGGTCTGCAAGGAGCTGGTCGGCGCCAACCCCCGGCTGCGGGTCCTCGTGCTCTCCGCGAGCGGCGAACACGCCGACGTGCTGGAGGCGGTCAAGTCCGGCGCCACCGGCTATCTGCTGAAGTCCGCCAGCACGGCCGAGCTGATCGACGCCGTGCGCCGCACCGCCGCCGGCGACCCCGTCTTCACGCCCGGTCTCGCGGGCCTGGTCCTCGGTGAGTACCGCCGCCTCGCCTCCGAGCCCGTTCCGGCGGCCGGCGGCGACGAGTCGAAGGCCCCACAGCTGACCGAGCGCGAGACCGAGGTCCTGCGCCTGGTCGCCAAGGGCCTGAGCTACAAGCAGATCGCCGAACGCCTGGTCATCTCGCACCGCACCGTGCAGAACCACGTCCAGAACACGCTGGGCAAACTCCAGCTGCACAACCGGGTGGAGCTCGTCCGGTACGCCATCGAGCGCGGCCTCGACGACGCCTGAGCATCCGGGCGCGCCGGGCCGGGCGTCCGTACGCGTCGCGCCCGATCCTCCGGGCGGGCGCGGACAATTCACTCTTCGCGCTGTGTCGGAGTGACCCACGTCACGATTAGCGTGGGTCGCGCATCCCGTCCGCCACGGTGAAGGAGAGCTCCATGCGCGTCGGCGTACTGACCGGGGGCGGCGACTGCCCCGGTCTCAACGCGGTCATCCGCGCCATCGTCCGCAAGGGCATCCAGGAGTACGGCTACGAGTTCACCGGGTTCCGCGACGGCTGGCGCGGCCCGCTGGACGGCGTCACCGTACGACTCGACATCCCCGCCGTCCGCGGCATCCTGCCGCGCGGCGGCACCATCCTCGGCTCCTCGCGCACCAACCCGCTCAAGGTGGAGCACGGCATCCGCCGGATCAAGGAGAACCTCGCCAAGTGCGAGATCGACGCCCTGATCGCGATCGGCGGCGAGGACACCCTCGGTGTCGCCGCCCGGCTGGTCGACGAGTACGGCGTCCCCTGCGTGGGCGTGCCGAAGACCATCGACAACGACCTGTCCGCCACCGACTACACCTTCGGCTTCGACACCGCCGTCGGGATCGCCACCGAGGCCATCGACCGCCTCCACACCACCGCCGAGTCTCATATGCGGGTCCTGGTGGTGGAGGTGATGGGCCGCCACGCCGGCTGGATCGCCCTGCACTCCGGTCTCGCCGGCGGCGCCAACGTCATCCTCATCCCCGAGCAGCGCTTCGACCTCGACCAGGTCTGTGCCTGGGTCACCTCGCGCTTCAAGGCCACGTACGCCCCGATCGTGGTCGTCGCGGAGGGCGCGATGCCCCGGGACGGTGACATGGTCCTCAAGGACGGCACCCTCGACTCGTACGGACACGTCCGGCTCTCGGGCGTGGGCGAGTGGCTCGCCAAGGAGATCGAGCGGCGGACGGGCAACGAGGCCCGGACCACCGTCCTCGGCCATGTGCAGCGCGGCGGCACCCCCAGCGCCTTCGACCGCTGGCTCGCCACCCGCTTCGGTCTGCACGCCATCGAGGCCGTCCGCGACGGGGACTTCGGGAAGATGGTCGCGTTGCGCGGCACCGACATCGTCCGCGTCCCGATCGCCGAGGCCACGGCACGGCTCAAGACGGTCGATCCGGCGCTGTACGCCGAGGTGGGGGTCTTCTTCGGCTGAGCGGAGCGGCGCCGGTGGGGCCGGTCGGTGTTCCAGCCGGTCGGCCGACCCGGCATCAGCTGACCCGGCGTCGGCCGACCCGGCCTGCGGCGCGGACCGCTCCCGGGGTCGTATATTCGCCGGTACCCGACAATTCCGGCGAACCCCCGGGAGGGGATCCGTGGAAATCCTGGCATTCGGTGTACAGGCCGACGAGAAGCCGCTGCTCGAGAATGCCTTCGCGGGACACCACGACATCCGCTGCCTGGAGGTGTTCCTCTCCCAGGACACCGCCCCCATCGCCGCCGGCTACGAGATCGTCTCCACGAGCGTCAACGCCGACCTCGGCGCACGGGTCCTGCGGACCCTCGCCGACGGCGGCACGAAGTGCATCGCCCAGCGCTCCACCGGCTTCAACAACATCGACCTCGACGTGGCCGCCGGGCTGGGCCTCACCGTCGCCCGGGTCTCGTACTACTCCCCGTACTCCGTCGCCGAGTTCGCCTGGACCCTGGCGATGGCCGTCAACCGGCGGATCGTCCGCGCCTCCAACCGCACCCGTGACTTCGACTTCCGGCTCGACGGGCTGATGGGCCGTGACCTGCGCGGCCGCACGGTCGGTGTCCTCGGCACCGGGAAGATCGGCGAGGCGTTCACCCGGATCGCCCACGGCTTCGGCATGCGCCTCCTCGGCTGGGACGTCGCCGAGAACCCCGCCTGCGTCGAACTCGGCATGGAGTACGTCGAGAAGGAGCAGCTCCTCGCCGAGGCCGACCTGGTCAGCCTGCACGTACCGCTGCTCCCCGCGACCCGGCACCTCCTGGACGCCGCCGCCCTCAGGACGATGAAGGAGGACGCCATCCTGGTGAACTCCAGCCGCGGCGGCCTCATCGACACCGAGGCGCTGGTGGCGGAGCTCCGCGCCGGCCGGTTCACGGGCGTGGGACTCGACGTGTACGAGGCGGAGGCCGGGCTCTTCTTCCTCGACAAGTCACTGGAGGTCGTCGCGGACGACACCCTGGCCCGGCTGGTGACCTTCCCGAACGTGGTGGTCACCTCCCACCAGGCGTACTTCACGGTCGACGCGGTCGGCCAGATCATCGCCACGACCGTCCAGAACGTCCTCGACTACACCGCGGGGCGGCGCGGCGAGAACGTCCTGGTCCCGGCCGCTTCCTAGCCGCTAGACCAGCACCCCGGCGAGCAGGGACGCGGTCAGCGCCGCCCCCTCCATCGTCAGCACCGACTCCGGGTGGAACTGCACCCCCGCGAAGCCCGGTCCGCGCAGGGCGTGGACCTCGTCCGTCGCCGCGTCCCGGCTCACCTCGATCCGGTGCAGGGCAAGTTCGGTGGCGGTGCGGTCGTCGCAGCGGGCGGTGAAGCTGTTGTAGAAGCCGACGGTCTGCTCCTGCCCGAAGAGGTCGATCCGCACCTGCGCCCCCTGGAACGGGGTGCGCTTGCGGACGAGCTCCAGGCCCAGCTCGGCCGCGATCAGCTCATGGCCCAGACAGACGCCCAGAAGACCGTGCCGGTGGTCCCGGACGAGATCGGCCGTGAGGCCTCGGAGGAAGCGCATCTTCGGGTCGGCCGCGTCACCCGGGTCGCCGGGCCCGGGGCCGAGCACCACCGGGCCGTCGTGGGCGAGCGCGAGCTCCCGCAGCCCCGGCTCGTCGTAGCGGACGACCGACACCTCCAGGCCCGAGGAGCGCAGCAGATGCGCGAGCATCGCCGTGAAGGTGTCCTCGGCGTCGATCACCAGCGCGTGGCCGCTCAGCTCGGCCGACCGCACCTGCATCCTCAGCCAGAACGGCGCCAGGTCGGCCCGCCGGGCGTCCAGCGCCGCCCGCACCCGCGGATCGTCCGCGAGCCGGGCCGCCCGTGGGGACTCCTCGCGCGGCCGCCCCTCCCGTACCCCGAGCGCCGCGAGGACGCCCGCCGCCTTGGCATGGGTCTCGGCGACCTCGCCCGCCGGGTCGGAGTGGCGCACCAGGGTGGCGCCGACCGGCACGCGCAGCCGCCCGTCCCCGGAGATGTCGGCGGTCCGGATGAGGATCGGGGAGTCCAGCGTCTGGACCCCGTTCTCGTCGGTGCCGAGCAGGGCCAGGGCGCCCGCGTAGTAGCCGCGCCCGCCGGCCTCGTGCCGCTCGATGACCCGGCAGGCGTTCTGCACGGGGGAGCCGGTGACGGTCGCCGCGAACATCGTCTCCCGCAGCACCTCGCGGACGTCGAGGGACGAACGGCCGCGCAGCTCGTACTCGGTGTGCGCGAGATGCGCCATCTCCTTGAGCCGCGGGCCGATCACCACCCCGCCCATGTCGCCGACCGTGCACATCATCTTCAGCTCCTCGTCGACCACCATGGAGAGCTCCTCGGTCTCCTTGCGGTCGGCGAGGAAGGTCAGCAGGTCCTCGGGGGTCGGTGCGGCGCCGGCCGGGTAGCGGTACGTGCCGCTGATCGGGTTCATCACGACCGTTCCCCCGGCCATCCGGACGTGCACCTCGGGGCTCGCCCCGACCAGCGTGCGCTCTCCGGTGTGGACGACGAAGGTCCAGTACGCGCCCCGCTCGCCCGTCAGAAGACGGCGGAACAGCGCGAGGGCGTCGGCCCGACCGAAGCCCGGGATCTCGCCGGTGTAGGTGCGGCGGATGACGAAGTTGGCGCCCTCGCCGGAGCCGATCTCCTCGTCGATCACCCGCCGCACGGTCTCGGCGTACGCCTCGTCCGACACGTCGAACCCGCCGCCCTCCACCCGGACGTCATGGCCAGGCAGCTGCTCCATCGCGGCGGCGAGCGACAGCTCGTACGCCTCCTCGGCGACCAGCACGGAGAGCGGGGTGCCGTCGTCGCGGACGTCGAAGCCGCGCTCGCGGATCTGCCGGAACGGCACGAGGGCGAGCGTCGGCAGCGCGCCGACGGGCAGCTCCGCGAGCCGCTCGGCCTCGTGGACCGCGCCGATCAGCACCTCGACGGTGTCGTGATCACGGCCCGGAGTGCGCCTGCGGAGCAGGGCGAAGGGCGGGCAGGAGTCGTCGAGGAGACGGGAGAGGTCCATGGAGCGTGTTCCTTCCGGGAGTCGGAGAGGAACGGCCTCGGGGGTACGAGAAAGGCCGCCCCTCGGGGCGGCCTTTGCGTGTCTCGGTGTACGCGCAGTCAGTGGGCCGCCGGATGAGCGGTCCACCACCAGTTCTGGATCTGCGGCGCGAACATGCGAGCACTGTAGCCCAGCCGGACATGGAAACGGGGCCCGGTCCGCACCGTGGACGGTGCGAGCCGGGCCCCTTCCCGCGATCGATCCGATCCGAAGGATCAGAAGATCATGGTGTAGATCTGCCAGCCCGGACCCATCTTGATGCGCCCGCCGATCGGGGACGCGGCGTTGCCCGTGCCCGGGTACAGCCACGCCACGCCGGTGGTGTCGCGGGCCATCAGGTCGACCTTGCCGTCACCGGTCAGGTCGCTCGGGCCGAGGATGACGTTGTGCATGTTCCATCCGGTGCCGACCTTGACCCGGCTGGCATACGGAGCGGTGGCGTTGCCGGTGCCCTTGTGCATCCACAGGACGCCGGTCTTGTCGCGGCCCAGGATGTCGGCCTTGCCGTCACCGGTCAGGTCGCCGGCGCCGACGATGGTGCTGTAGACGTGCCAGCCGGTGCCGAGCTGCGTGCGACCGGTGAACGGCGCGGCCGGGTTGCCGGTGCCCTGGAAGAGGTACACCGCGCCCGACTTCTCGCGGGTGAGGAGATCGGCCTTGCCGTCACCGGTGAGGTCGCGGGCACCGACGATCTGGTCGTAGCCGCCCCAGCCGGAGCCGACCTTGACCCGTCCCTTGAAGGGCGAGTTCGGGTTGCCGCTGCCCTGGTGGTACCAGAGGACACCGGAGGCGTCGCGGCCGACGACGTCACCGATGCCGTCGGCACGCAGCGCGGTCATCGGGGTGACCAGGTTGTAGACGTTCCAGCCGGTGCCGGCGCGGTAACGGCGCAGGAACTGGAAGTTCGCGTTGCCGGTGCCCTGGTACTGCCAGTAGGCGCCGGAGCTGTCACGGGCGATGACGTTGTAGCGGTTGGTGGCGGTGACGGGGGTGGCGGCGGAGACCACCTCCACCTCGGACGCCTTGACCCAGGCGATGCGGTGGTTGAACCGGATCGGGATGAAGAGGTTCGTCGTGCCCTTGACCAGGGTGCGCGAGCCGGCGCCCGTTCCGTCGAAGGTGCCGCCGTAGTAGTAGTCACCAGCGACGGGGGCGCCGCCCTGGACGTACTTCTGCCCCGACAGCAGCAGCTTGCTGTACTGCGTCAGCGCCTCCTGGCCGCGGCTCTGAACCGCGACGTTCGTCCCCGTGTACGCCGCGTCCTCAGGGTAGGCACGGCCGTAGACCTTCACGGAGGCCAGGCCGGCCTTCGGCGTTACCGCCGTCCTGGTGCCCGTGCCGACCGGGACGGTCCACTGGCCGCCGGGGTTGTAGAACCAGGCCTTCTTGCCGCCGTACCAGATCGCGGTCCAGTCGTACTGGCTCTCCGCGACCACGTACTCGCCGCCCGCGACGAGCTTGTTCGCCCAGTTGGAACCCTCTGACCAGGTCGACGAGAAGTACGGGTCGGTGAGGGTCGACGAGCTCGTCGACGGCGAGGAGTAGAGGTAGCCGAAGTTCGACGGCCGCGGGGCGACCGCTGCGCCGCCGTACGTCAGCTTCGGCTGGTTGGCCGTGGTGAACGGCGGGACGTAGCGGACGACCTGGCCCGCCTTGAGCAGCCCGCCCGCGCCGCCGACACCCGTCGGGGCGCCCAGCAGGGACATGTAGTGGTTCCAGTCCCAGAACGGGCCCGGGTCCCAGTGCTGGGCGCGGACCTTCTCGTCGAGCACGCCGGGGATCTCGTCGTGGCCGATGATGTGCTGGCGGTCCAGCGGGATGGAGTACTTGGTCGCCAGGTGCTTCACGAGAGCGGCGGAGGACTCGTACTGCGGCTCGGTGTACCAGGAGCCGCTCTTGATGGCGTAGCCCTCGTGCTCGATGCCGATCGAGTGCATGTTGAGGGTCTTGTTGCCCGCGTGCCAGGCCTCGTTCTTGTTCTCGACCATCTGGGTGACGAGACCGTCCGAGGCCCGGATCAGGTAGTGCGCGCTCGCGTACGACGCCGGGTTTTTGAAGACGGCGAGCGAGCCGTCGTATCCGCCCTCGGTGTCGTGGATGGCGATGTAGCGGATGTCGTAGCCGGCCTGGGGACGGCCGGCGACGTTGTAGTTGCCGTAGTCCGTCGGGTCGGTCGTGCTGTTCTGCCGGAAACCGGCAGGAATGAAGTTGCAGTTCAGGCCCACAGGGCAGTCGGCCGTCGCCGTCGTCGCCGCGAAGGTCGCCGCGAGCGGGACGTTCGACGGCTTCACGGGCTCGACCGAGGGATCGGCGGGCAGGACAACCTGCTCGCCGTCTGTCGTGAGCTCCCGCTCGCCCGTCTTGATCGACTCGAAGACACGCTTCGCGAAGAGGTCGGCGCCCTTCTTGTCCGGTGCCTGGCTGTAACGCGCCACGGCCGGGTACCAGGCCCCCGCCTCGTCCGGCAGATCGCCGGTCGCCTGCTTCTGGTACTCGGCGAGCAGCGCCGCGCCGGCGCGGATGCTCGCGGCGGGGTCGTTCTTCAGGGCCTCGTCGGAGCTGTCGACCAGCTCGGCGGCCTTGTCCAGGGTGTGCAGCCGCGGGTCGTCGGTGTCGACGGTCTCCTTCGGCGTGGTGCTCAGCGCCTTCTTCGCGTCGAAGTGCTTCTCGACGTTGGGGTCGCCGCTCCGGTTCATGTGCTCGAGGCGTTCCTCGTCCGCCTCGGGCTCCATGTCCTCCGCGTCGACATCCGTCAACCCCATGACGTTGTACGCGCCGGTCACACTCGGCTCGCCGTCGTGGGACTCCCACCGCGTCTGCCGGTACGACACGGCCATCAGCACGCTCTGCGGCACGTCGAACTCGCGCGCCGCGTCCGCGAACTGCGACTGCAGCGACGCGTCGGCGCTGTTCTTGTCGTCCGAGGAGCCCAGGATGCCGGGCGACGCCACGGCTATCGTGCCGATCGTCGCGGTGGCGACGACCGCCGCCGCCGCACCGTAAAGCAGCCGTCTCTTCTTGCGGTCCCTGCGGTGCCCTTGAGACACACCCACCCCTGTGATCAATTCAAGCCTCAGATGTAAACGCGCGTGAGGGTAACACCACTCGAAAGCGTGACCCCCGTCCACAGACATTTCGGACGCGCGTCTCAGTCACTGGTCGCGTCCCTGGACAGGTCGCCGGACCCCGTAATGTGGTGGTTGTGACCGTGAACGCTAAGACCACCGCTATCGGTGGCAACACCTGGCGAGACCTTCCCGCGGCGCAGCAGCCTGAGTACCCCGATGCCGAGGCTCTGCGCGATGTGATCGCGGACCTCGAGTCGTATCCGCCGCTCGTCTTCGCGGGCGAGTGCGATCAGCTGCGCGCCCGTATGGGAGCCGTCGCCCGTGGCGAGGCGTTCCTGCTCCAGGGTGGCGACTGCGCCGAGGCCTTCGACGCCGTTTCCGCCGACCACATCCGTGCCAAGCTCAAGACGCTGCTCCAGATGAGCGCCGTCCTGACGTACGCGGCCTCCGTGCCCGTCGTCAAGGTCGGCCGCATCGCCGGGCAGTACTCCAAGCCCCGCTCCAAGGGGACCGAGACCCGCGACGGCGTGACCCTGCCGACGTACCGCGGCGACTCGGTCAACGGCTTCGACTTCAACGAGAAGGCCCGCATCCCGGACCCCGAGCGCCTGAAGCGGATGTACAACGCCTCCGCCTCCACGCTCAACCTGGTGCGCGCCTTCACCACCGGTGGCTACGCCGACCTGCGCCAGGTGCACGCCTGGAACCAGGACTTCGTGAAGTCGTCCCCCTCGGGTCAGCGCTACGAGGCGCTCGCCCGCGAGATCGACAACGCGCTGAACTTCATGAAGGCCTGTGGAACCGACCCGGCCGAGTTCAAGGCCGTCGAGTTCTACGCCTCCCACGAGGCGCTGCTGCTCGACTACGAGGGTGCCCTGACCCGTACGGACTCGCGCACCGGCAAGCTGTACGACACCTCCGGCCACATGGTCTGGATCGGTGAGCGCACCCGCCAGCTCGACCACGCCCACATCGAGTTCGCCTCGCGGATCGCGAACCCGATCGGCATCAAGCTGGGCCCGACGACCACGGTCGACGACGCGCTGACGTACATCGACCGGCTGGACCCGGACCGCGAGCCCGGCCGGCTGACCTTCATCGTCCGCATGGGCGCCGACAAGGTCCGGGACAAGCTCCCGGAGCTGGTCGAGAAGGTCACCGCCTCGGGCGCGACCGTCGCCTGGGTCACCGACCCGATGCACGGCAACACCTTCGAGGCGGCCTCCGGTCACAAGACCCGGCGCTTCGACGACGTGCTCGACGAGGTCAAGGGCTTCTTCGAGGTCCACAAGGGCCTCGGCACGCACCCGGGCGGCATCCACGTCGAGCTCACCGGTGACGACGTCACCGAGTGCGTGGGCGGCGGCGACGAGATCTTCGTCGACGACCTGCACCAGCGCTACGAGACGGCCTGCGACCCGCGGCTGAACCGCAGCCAGTCGCTGGACCTGGCGTTCCTGGTCGCCGAGATGTACCGCGATCAGTAAGTAGCTTCCTACGACTGTGGGGGGGTGTGGGTTTGAGTTTATAGTGACAAAATATCTGAAATTATGTATAGAAAAGATGTAGAGTGTTGTTTTTGTTTTTGGTTTGTATA
>NZ_JBHWBS010000099.1:14156-23852 GCF_042735655.1 Streptomyces sp. NPDC059567
GGCTCTCCCGGCTGTTCGGGGGGCCGCCCTTCACCCCCCATTATATTTGTCTCTTACTCCGTGGGGGGGGGGCTCCATCTTGCCCCCCCCCCCCCAACAGTCTTTTCCGGGCTTTACACCTCGTAGGTGCCGGGTAAGGTTAGGTTAGCCTTATCGATCCCGGCAGGAGGTGAACCGCGTGTACGTCTGCTCATGCTTCGGCGTTACGGAGAAGCAGGTCAAGGAGCACGCGGACGCGGGCGCCTGCACACCTCGCCAGATCGCCTCGGCCTGCAAGGCCGGAACCGACTGCGGTTCGTGCGTGCGGCGCATTCAGGCCATCCTCGGGCGCGGCAACTGCCCTCGCCGCGAGCTCCTGGACCAGGGGATGCCGGCCCTGACCTCTGCCCCCGAGGACCTCTCCGAAGCCGCGTAGAGCCGCCCGGAGCCCTTAGCTCGGCTGCTCGATGAGCGTCGAGATGTACAGCGCCTCGCCGAGGTTCTCGATCAGGTCCAGCTGCGTGTCGAGGTAGTCGATGTGGTGCTCCTCGTCGGCCAGGATCTCCTCGAAGAGGTTCGCCGAGGTGATGTCCCCCTTGGCGCGCATGACCTCGATGCCACGCTTGAGGCGGTCGATCGCCTCCACCTCCACCTGGCGGTCCGCCTCGAACATCTCCTTGACCGTCTGACCGACCCGTACATGGAAGAGCCGCTGGTAATTGGGCAGACCGTCCAGCATCAGGATGCGTTCGGTCAGCTTGTCCGCGTGCTTCATCTCATCGATGGACTCTTCGCGGGTGTACTTGGCGAGCTTGGTCCAACCCTTGTTGTCCTGGATGCGGTAGTGCAGCCAGTACTGGTTGATGGCCGTCAGTTCGCCGGTCAGCTGCTCGTTGAGGAACTCGAGGACCTCGGGGTCGCCCTGCATCGCAGAGGCTCCTTCCACGCATGTCTATGTCGTGACTGGGCAGGATGGCCGCATCCTTGCACCACGGATGGGGGGCGTCCAGTAAGTGCAGGCTTAGTGGGAGTTGCCCTGAATCAAGATGGTGTGCGAGGTTGGCTGGTCATGACCACCCCTCGCGGTCTGTCACCATGGATGACATGGGTCAGCCGGAGAGCGGAGTACACCGGGAAGCAGGGCAGTCGGATCTTCCGCCGGGGCAGCGGCTGCAGCGCGGCTGGCCGGTCACCCACTACGGCCCCGTCCCCAAGTTCAAGCCCGATCGCTGGGAGTTCCGGGTCTTCGGGGCGACGGCGGACGGCGACAAGCGGTGCTGGAACCACGAGGAGTTCTCGGCGCTCCCGTTCTCGACGGTCGTGGCCGATCTGCACTGCGTCACGAAGTTCAGCATGATCGGGGCCGAATGGGGTGGGGTGTCCGCCCGGACGATCCTGGAGCTCGCCCCGCCGGCCGCCAACGTCACGCATGTGATGGTCTGGGCCGAGTACGGCTTCAGCGCCAACATGCGGCTCTCCGACTTCGCCTCGGAGCGCTCGATCTTCGCCACCCACAAGGACGATGAGCTGCTCACCGCCGAGCACGGCTTCCCGCTGCGTCTCGTGGTGCCCCATCTGTACGCCTGGAAAGGGCCCAAGTGGGTCCGGGGCGTGGAGTACATGACCGCTGATCGCCGCGGCTTCTGGGAGGAGCGCGGCTATCACAACATCGGTGATCCGTGGACCGAGCAGCGGTACTCCTACCAGGAGGAGCCCGGGGACGGCCCGGAGCTGTAGACGCCCCGGGCCGCCCTCTCGTGCGCGGTCTCAGTGGTGGTACTGGTGGACCACCGCGTGGCCCTTGCCGCGGCCGATCATCCACTTGTTGACGGGTGTGGTGATCAGGAAGGCGATGAGGAAGGCGAAGGCCAGGGCGCCCCAGAACAGCGCGTCCGAGAGATGGGCGTCCATCGCGCCGGGGACCAGCAGCAGCACGCCGTTGTCGACGATCTCCATCACGGCGATCGAGAGCGTGTCGGCGGCGAGCGCGACCCCGATGGCGGCCTTCAGGCTCAGGCCGGCGCGGGTGACCGCCCACAGCGTCAGCGAGTAGCCGAAGAAGAAGGCCAGGGCGATGGCGAGGACCATCGTCGGGGCGTTGCCCCAGCCGAGCGCGGTGCCGATGATCATGCCCAGGACCTCGCCGATGGCGCAGCCGGTGAGGCAGTGGAGGGTGGCCTTCGCCGCCATGGACCAGCTCACCTTGCCGGGGGCGTGCCCCTGGCGGCCGCCGTGGCCCTCGTGGGCGGCGTCGCTCTCGTGCCCGTGGTGGGTGGCGTGGTCGTGCGCGGATCGGTGGTGCGCGTGCGCCTCGTGCTCCATGGGGTCCCCCAATGACCGGTAGCGGTTCCTGCTGCCTCCACAGGAACCGTATACCCCCCAGGGGTATTCCTCAACGGGAGACTCAGCCCCTGAGCTTCTTCAGCCGCTCCACGTCCGCCACGTGCCCTTCCTCCCCGCCCGGGGTCTCGATGATCAGCGGGACGCCTTCGGTCGCGTGGTGACGCATGAGCTCGCGGAACGGCTCCTCGCCGATGTGGCCGGCCCCGATGTTCGCGTGCCGGTCCTTGTGCGCGCCGACGACGTCCTTGGAGTCATTGGCGTGGATCAGCTTCAGCCGCCCCTCGCCGACGACCTCCACCAGCCGGTCGAGCGTCTGCGCCATGCCGTACGGCCCGGTCAGATCGTGGCCCGCGGCGAAGATGTGGCAGGTGTCCAGACAGATGCCGAGCTTCGGATGGCGGTCCAGCGCGTCGAAGTACGGGCCGAAGTCCTCGGCGCGCGAGCAGAGCGAGAACCCCTGCCCGGCCGTCGACTCCAGCAGCAGGAACGGGTCGTCCGGGTGCGTCAGCTCGTCGAGCAGCGGCCGCATCCGCTCCCGCACCTGGGCCAGCGCCTCGGCTCTCGGCCGGCCACCGGTCGCCGATCCGGTGTGCACCACCACGCCCTTCGCGCCGATCTCCCGGCCCCGGCGCAGCGAGTGCCGCAGCGACTCCACCGACCTGTCGACGGTCGCCTCGGTGTGGGAGCCGAAGTTGATCAGATACGGGGCGTGGACCCATGCGGACAGGGACTCGGCCTCGCACCCGGCGCGGAACAGCTCGTCCTGGGCCGGGTTGCCCACGGGGGTGGCCCAGCCGCGCGGGTTGGCGACGAAGACCTGCACGGTCTCCGCGCCCAGCTCGCGGGCGTAGCCCAGACCGACCGTGGCGAGGCCGCCGGCCACGGGGACATGGCCGCCGACGGGGTTGCGCATGAGTTCTTACAGTCCCTTGATCGTGATCGTGACGGTGGAGCCCTCGGGGGCGGTGGAGCCGCCCTCGACGGACTGGCCCGAGACCTTGTCGCCGAGGAAGGGGAAGGTCTTCTCGACCTTCACCTCGAAGCCCGCGCCTTCCAGTCTCTCGCGCGCGGTGTCGGTGGACTCGCCCACGACGTCGGGGACCTCGATCATCCGCGGGCCCTTGGAGACGGTCAGGACGATCCGGTCGCCTTGCGCGGCGCGGCTGCCCTCCGCGAGGGACTGGGCCGCGACGGTACCTGCCGCCTCGGGGGAGTGGACGCGCTCGGTGGCGACCTCCACCTTGAGGCCGGCGTCCCGGAGCGTGCTCGTGGCCTCGTCCACCGTCTCGCCGGCCACGTCGGGGACGTCGATCGGGACGCCCTTGCTCACGACCAGGGCCACGGCCGAGTCCGGGCTGCGCTCGGTGCCGGGCTCGGGGTCGGAGCTGATCACGGCGCCCTGCGCGACGTCCTGGCTGAACGCCCGGGTGATCACACCCGGCGCCAGCCCCTCCTTCGCCAGGAGCCGCCTGGCCTCCGCCAGCGGCTTCCCCTTGAGGTTCGGGACCTTCACGATCTGCGGGCCGCGGGAGATGGTGAGCGTTACCGTGCCGTTGCCCCGGATCCGCGCGCCGGAGGCGGGGTCGGTGGCCATGACCGTGCCGCGCTCGTACACGTCGCTGAAGGCGCGCTTCGTCGTGCCGACGTCGAGCCCGGCGTCCCTGAGCCGCTTCGTGGCCTGCGGCTCGCTCTGGCCGAGGACGGCCGGGACGCGGGTGAACTGGCCGGAATTGATGTACCAGACGCCCGCGCCGAGCCCGAGGGCGAGCAGGACGGCCGCCAGGACGAGCAGAGGGCCGCGGGGGCGGCGCGGAGCGCGCCGGGACTCCGGCCGGGGCTCGGGCGGCGGCATCGTCAGCCGGCTGGTGTGCTGCACCGGCTGCTCGGTCTCCGCGGGCAGGGTCCGGGGGATGACGCTGGTCCGGTCCTCGGCGCCCGTGGTGTCCTCCCGGTGCGCCTGCGGCGGGACCGCGTCCAGCTGCTCGTCCCCGAGCGCCGAGCGGGCCTCCCTGGTCAGGGCGAGGAGTGCGACGGCGTCGTAGGGGCGGACGTCGGGGTTGCGGGCGGTCGCGGTCGCCACCAGCTCGTCCAGTTCGAGGGCGAGACCGGGGACGACGGCGGACGGGGCCGGGACGTCGGTGTTCAGGTGCTGGTAGAGGACCTGCGCGGGGGTGTCCCCGGAGTGCGGCTTCCCGCCCGTCAGCATCTCGTACAGGACGACACCGCAGGCGTACACGTCGGCGCGGGTGTCCGCCGTGCCGTGCTCGATCTGCTCGGGGGCGAGGTACGACACGGTGCCGAGGACGGAGCCGGTGGTGTTCGTGGCCGAGCCCACGGCCCGTACGAGACCGAAGTCGGCGACCTTGACCCGGCCGTCGTCCCCTATCAGGACGTTCTCCGGCTTCATGTCCCGGTGCACGAACCCGGCCCGGTGCGCGGCGCCCAGTGCGGCGAGCACCGGCTCCAGGATGTCGAGCGCCGCCCGGGGCTGGAGCGCCCCGCGCTCGCGCAGCACGTCGCGCAGGGTGCACCCGGCGACGTACTCCATGGCGAGATAGACGTACGCGCCGTCCGCTCCCTGGTCGAAGACCCCGACGACGTTCGGGTGCGAGAGCCGCGCCACGGACTTCGCCTCGCGGATGAACCGCTCCACGAAGGTGGCGTCGGTGGCGAGGTCCGGATGCATCACCTTGAGCGCGAGCACCCGGTCGAGTCGGGTGTCGACGGCCCGGTAGACCGTGGCCATCCCGCCGACGGCGATGCGCGCGTCGACGCGGTAGCGGTCGTCGAGCAGCTGCCCGACGAGGGGGTCATGAAGGGTCGTGTCCACGGCCTTGAGTTTACGAGCCGGTGAGGACACCCCGTCCCCACCGGCCGCTACCGCAGCACAGCTGTGACGTGCGGGACCGGTCCGCCGGCCGTCAGAACGCCGGCCGCTCCGGGTCCAGGGCCGCGCGGCCCTCCGTCGGGGACGAGGCCTCCGCGAAGTGGCGGCGCGGGATCCGGCCCGCCCGCCACGCCAGCCGGCCCGCCTCCACCGCGTGCCGCATCCCCTCCGCCATCAGCACCGGCTCCTGCGCCCGGGTCACCGCCGACGCCAGCATGACCGCCGCGCACCCCAGCTCCATCGCCAGGGCGGCGTCCGAGGCCGTCCCGGCACCCGCGTCCAGGATCACCGGCACCCCGGCCCGCTCCACGATCAGCTGGAAGTTGTGCGGGTTGCGGATCCCGAGCCCCGAGCCGATCGGCGAGCCCAGCGGCATGATCGCCGCGCACCCCACGTCCTCCAGCTTCCGCGCCAGGACCGGGTCGTCGTTGGTGTACGGCAGGACCGTGAAGCCGTCGTCCACCAGCGTCTCCGCCGCGTCGAGCAGCTCGATCGGATCGGGCAGCAGGGTCCGCTCGTCGGCGACGACCTCCAGCTTGATCCAGTCGGTGCCCAGCGCCTCCCGGGCGAGCCGCGCCGTCAGGACGGCCTCGCCCGCCGTGAAGCAGCCCGCCGTGTTCGGCAGGACGCGGATGGAGAGCCGGTTCAGCACGGACAGGACCGAGCCCTGCACGGTCGGGTCGAGACGCCGCATGGCGACGGTGGTGAGCTCGGTGCCGCTGGCGATCAGGGAGCGTTCGAGGACGTCCAGGCTCGGGGCGCCGCCCGTGCCCATGATCAGACGCGAGGAGAGCTCCGTACCGCCGAGGAGGAAGGTGTCGTCGGACATCGTGCTCAGCCCCCCTGCACGGCAGTGAGGACCTCGACCCGGTCGCCCTCGCCGAGGAGGGTCGCGGACCACTGGCTGCGCGGCACGACCGTCTCGTTGACGGCCGCGGCCACGCCGGACGGCGCCGGCGTCAGCGTCGCGACCAGCGCGTCGAGGGTCGTGGGCGCGGCGAGGACACGCGCCTCGCCGTTGACGGAGACGTTCGTCGAGTCGTTCATACGTGCTGCTCCTGACGTACGGGGGAGAAGCGGCGGGGGGTGAAGGGGCGGGCCTCGTCCGGAAGCACGCCGGTGGTGAGGAGGTCGGCCATCACATCGCCGGTGACGGGGGTGAGCAGGACCCCGTTGCGGTAGTGCCCCGTCGCCAGCCGCAGGCCGGGCAGGGCGGTCGGGCCGAGCAGCGGCGCGTTGTCCGGGGAGCCGGGCCGCAGGCCGGCGCGGGTCTCGGTGAGCGGCAGCTCGGTGATGCCCGGCACCAGCTCGTGGGCGTCGCGCAGCAGCTCGTAGACCCCGCCCGCCGTGACGGTGGTGTCCCAGCCCAGTTCCTCGCTGGTCGCGCCGACCACCAGCTCGCCGTTCTCGCGCGGCACCAGATAGACGTGGCTGCCGCGCACGACCGCCCGGACGGTTCGCGACAGGAACGGCGCGTACGCCCCCGGCACGGTCAGCCGCAGCACCTGCCCCTTGACGGGGCGTACGGGCGGAAGCGCATCGTCCGGTACGCCGGCGAGCCGGCCGCTGAGGCTGCCCGCGGCCAGCACGACCTGGTCCGCTTCGAGCGCCTCGCCCCCGGCGAGCAGCACGCCCGCCGCCCGGTCCCGTACGACGGTCAGCCGCTCCGCGAGGGCGCGGTGGAAGACCACACCGGCCCGCTCGCAGGCGGTGACCAGCGCGGCGGCGAGCCTGCGCGGATCGACCTGGTGGTCGCCGTCGACCCGCAGGCCGCCGCGCACGCCGGGGGCCAGCATCGGCTCCAGACGACGGCAGTCACGGCCGCTGAGCCACTCCGACTCCAGGCCGCAGCGGGTCTGCAGGGCGTGCAGTTCGCGCAGATGCGCCCGGTCGTCGGCGTCGAGCGCGACGGCGAGCGTGCCGCAGGCGCGGTAGCCCACGTCGTGTCCGGTGGCGTCCCGGAGCTCGGCGACGAAGCCGGGATAGCGGCGCGCGGAGGCGAGGTTGAGGGCGAGCAGGGTCTCCTCGCCGTAGTGGAGCTCGGTGACGGCGGCCAGCATCCCGGCCGCCACGCGGGCGGCACCGCCGCCCGGTTCCGGGTCGACGACCGCGGTGCGCAGCCCGCGCTGCGCGGCCCGCCAGGCCGTGACCAGACCGATGATTCCGCCCCCGATGACGAGGACGTCGGATGTACGCGACATGGGCGTCCAGCCCCTCCCTTCGCCGGCATGACCCGGATCAGGTTCGTACGGTCGGAGGCCGGCCAGCCTCCCTCTCAGCCCGGTGCGTCCGGGCTCCCGCGAGTGCTCTACGTTGACGGTCAGACTAACCCCCGCCCCCGACGCCCAGTAAGGGAGCCTCCGCCGTGGCCCGATCCCTTGACGGACTCGTCCTCGCGCCCGTCGCCGACCAGGCCCCCGGCCAGGTGGGCACGCGCACCCGCTTCACGTACCACGAGGAGGGCGGCCGGATCTGGGCCGAGTACGCGGGCGGGGACGTGGTCCGCGGGAACCTCGTCGGCACGCGCGCGGGGGACCGTCTCGACTTCCGCTACGTCCAGTTGAAGCAGGACGGATCCACCTCTTCCGGGCATTGCGTCTCGACGGTGGTGGAGCTGCCGGACGGGCGCGTTCGGCTGGAGGAGACCTGGGCATGGGAGTCCCAGGAGGGCTCCGGCACCAGTGTGGTGGAACAGCTGCCTTCCTGACGGTGCGTCAGATCGTTAAGGTGATCGGGTGAGCGAGCAGAAGCAGGCACAACAGCGGGTCGTGATCGTGGGCGCCGGCATGGCGGGGGTGCAGACCGCCGTCGCCCTGCGCGAACAGGGCTTCACCGGCCCGGTCACCCTCATCGGTGCCGAGCCGCACCAGCCCTACGACCGGCCGCCCCTCTCCAAGGCCGTGCTCCTCGGCAAGGCCGAGGACTCCGCCTTCGACGTCGACTTCGAGGCCCTCGCCATCGAACTGCGCCTCGGCCTCGACGTCACCGGGCTGCGCGCCGAGGACCACGAGGTCGACACCGAGGCCGGACCCGTCCCGTACGACGTCCTGGTCGTCGCCACCGGTGCCGAGCCGGTCACCCTGCCCGGCACCGAGGGCGTGCCCGGCGTCCATCTGCTGCGCACCCTCGACGACGCCGCCCGCCTCAAGCCCGTCCTGGAGCGGCGCCACGACATCGTGGTGGTCGGTGCCGGCTGGATCGGCGCCGAGTTCGCCACCGCCGCACGCCAGGCGGGGTGCGCCGTCATCGTCGTGGAGGCCGCCGACCGGCCGCTCGCAGGCGCGCTCCCCGTCGAGGTCACCGCCCCGATGGCGCAGTGGTACGAGGAGAGCGGCGCCGAACTCCTCACCCACGCGCGCGTGGCCGCCGTCGAACCCGGCACGGTCCTCCTGGCCGACGGCCGCCGGCTGCCGGCCGAGGCGGTCGTCGTCGGCATCGGCGCCCGCCCCGCCACCGGCTGGCTCGCCGACTCCGGCATCGCCCGCGACGCGGACGGCTCCATCACCGCCGACGAGCGGCTGCGCACCTCCCTGCCCGACGTGTACGCCGTCGGCGACTGCGCCTCCTTCCCCTCCGCCCGCTACGGCCGCCGCCTCCTGGTCCACCACTGGGACAACGCGCTCCAGGGCCCGCGCACCGTCGCGGCCGACATCATCGGCGAGGCCCCCCGGCCGTACGACCCGGTGCCCTACTTCTGGTCCGAGCAGTTCGGCCGCTTCGTGCAGTACGCCGGGCACCATGGAGACGACGCGGAACTGCTCCGGCGCGGCGACCCGGCCGGACCCTCCTGGTCGGCCCTCTGGCTGCGCGACGGCGCCCTGGTCGCCCTGCTCGCCGTCGGACGCCCCCGCGACCTGGCCCAGGGCCGCAAGCTGATCGAGTCCGGCACCCGGATCGATCCGGAGCGGGCCGCGGACCCTTCCGTCCCCCTGAAGGCGGCGGTCCTGTAGGGCTCGACTACCGGCTGTCAGTCCGGGATGGCAGGCTTGTCCACGTGACCGAGATTGACGCAAGAACCGATGCTCTCGTCCCCGCCTGGCTCTACCTTCCCGACATCGCGGAAATGCTCGATGTCGAGGTGACGCGCGTGCGGCAGCTGGTCAAGGAGGGCCAGCTCATCGCCGTACGCCGCGGTGAGAACAAGGCGCTTCAGGTGCCCGCCGCCTTCATCGACGGCGACAAGGTGGTCAAGGGCCTCTCCGGGACCCTGACGCTCCTGAAGGACGACGGCTTCACCGACGAAGAGATGCTGGAGTGGCTCTTCACTCCCGACCCGAGCCTGCCGGGCACGCCCGCGCAGGCCCTCAGCGAGAATCGCGGCACGGAGGTGAAGCGCCGCGCCCAGGCGCTCGCCGTCTGACGCACCGAAGACACCACAGAGGCTCCGTGGGGCCGGGCCCGGGCCCGGCCCCCCGGAACAACCCCCCCCACCCGGGGGCTAAAGCCAAAACACCCCCCCCCGCCCACCGCCCCCCCCCCCCCCCCCC
>NZ_JBHWBS010000099.1:23862-28968 GCF_042735655.1 Streptomyces sp. NPDC059567
GCGGCGCCGCTCCGAGTCCCCCCCGCACACCCCCGCTGTGGGGGGGGGGGGGGGGCCCCCCCCGCCCCCCCCCCCGCCACCACCGCACCCAACGGGGGGAAGTACCCATGTCCACGCCTCGCGAGCAGCTCGCCGACGCCCGGCTCTACCTGTGCACGGACGCCCGCAGGCGCCAGGGAGACCTGCCCGCCTTCCTCGACGCCGTGCTCTCCTCCGGCGTGGACATCGTGCAGCTCCGTGACAAGGGCATGGAGGCCGGAGAGGAGCTGGAGCACCTCGCCGTCCTCGCCGACGCCTGCCGTCGCCACGGCAAGCTGCTCGCCGTGAACGACCGGGCCGATGTCGCCCACGCCATCGGTTCCGACGTGCTGCACCTGGGCCAGGGCGACCTGCCCGTGCCCGCCGCCCGCGCGATCCTCGGCGAGGGAGTCCTGATCGGCCGTTCCTGCCACGGCGAGTCCGAGGTGGACGCGGCCCTCGCCGAGCCCGGCGTGGACTACTTCTGCACCGGCCCCTGCTGGCCCACCCCGACCAAGCCCGGCCGGTACGCACCCGGCCTCGGCCTGGTGCGGTACGCGGCGGCCCTGGAGCAGGACCGGCCCTGGTTCGCCATCGGCGGGATCGACGAGACCACCCTCGACGAGGTCCTGGACGCGGGGGCCCGCCGGATCGTGGTCGTCCGGGCGATCACCGAGGCCGACGACCCGGCCGCGGCGACGGCCCGCCTGGCCAAGCGGGTCCGCGAGCGCTCGGCGTGATCTTCCTGCTGTAGGCGGCCGTCCGTGACCTTTTCGGCGCAATGTCCGAAGGTCCGGTCCGGCCCTTGGACGTTGTCCAAAAACGTGTCCATTCCTCGGACGAGGCTTCGCCGGTCGTGTGACCCCGTCTAACCTGCCGGTATGGCCCTTGGTACCGCTTCCACCCGCACGGACCGTGCCCGCACGGTCCGCGAGATCCTCGCTGCCGGCAAGCCGTCGTACTCCTTCGAGTTCTACGCGCCCCGGACGGAGAAGGGTGAGCGGAGCCTGTGGAACGCCCTGCGCAGAGTGGAGGCGGTCGGACCGAGCTTCGTCTCGGTGACCTACGGCGCCGGCGGCTCGACCCGCGGCGGGACGGTCAAGGCGACCCAGAAGATCGCCGGCGACACCACGCTCACCCCGGTGGCGCACCTCACCGCGGTCGACCACTCCATCGCCGAGCTGCGCAACGTCCTGGGGCAGTACGCCGACGCCGGCATCCGGAACATGCTGGCCCTGCGCGGCGACCCGCCGGGCGATCCGCTGGGGGAGTGGATCGAGCACCCCGAGGGAGTGAGCTACGCCGCCGACCTCGTCCGGCTGATCAAGGAGTCCGGCGACTTCTGCGTGGGTGTCGCCGCCTTCCCCGAGATGCACCCCCGCTCGGACGACTGGAACACGGACATCCGTCACTTCGTGGACAAGTGCCGGGCCGGCGCCGACTACGCGATCACGCAGATGTTCTTCGATCCGGACAACTACCTCCGGATGCGCGACAGCGTGGCGAAGGCCGGCTGCGAGACGCCGATCATCCCCGAAGTCATGCCCGTTGTGAACGTCAAGACCCTCGACCGGCTCCCCCAGCTGAGCAACGCGCACTTCCCGGCCGATGTGAAAGAACGCATCCTCGCCGTCAAGGACGACGCGGCCGCTGTACGCTCCATTGGCATCGAGTTCGCGACGGAGTTCTGCGCGCGTCTGCTCTCCGAGGGTGTCCCCGGACTGCACTTCATCACGCTGAACAACTCCACCGCGACGCTGGAGATCTACGAGAATCTCGGACTGCACGTGCAGTCGTGAACGGCGTACCCGCCCCAGACCCGCGGCGGTGGCCGTAGGAGAGGGGCGGGCATGGGGTGGACGGTCCTCTACATCGCGTTCGGCGTTGTCGCGTTGTGGCTGCTGGGTGAGGTGCTGCTGCAGTACAAGGCGCGCCTGCGCTGGCGGGTGCTGGCGTTCTGCGGCTTCCTCGGCGTGGTCCTGGGCGTCCTGATGCCCTCGGTCGCGGTGATCATCGCGGGGGCGATCGCCTTCGCCGTCGGCCAGACCTATGTGACCCTGTCCTTCCGCCGCGGCTTCTCCACCGGTTGGGCCATCGGCGGAAGCCCGGGCGCGAGCCGCCGCCGCAGGTCGTCCGCGCCGGCCGAGACGGGCCCCACCCTGGAGGTCAGCGACCTCTCCTACGAGCACGCGGAGCCCTCGGCCGCCGAGTCCACCGCGGTCTACGAGCCCCAGCCGATGGACGAGGACACCGGCCAGTACGGCATCTACGACACCTCGTACGGCCACGGTCACGACCACACCCAGGCGCAGCCGCAGGAGCAGCCCGCCTACAGCACCGGATACGACGGCTACACCCCCGGGTACGAGCAGCCCGCCTACCAGCCCGCCTACGAGCAGCCCGCCTACGACTACGGGACCGGCCAGCAGCAGTACGCCGCCTACTCCGACCCGTACATCGGCCCGGGGACGGACGGCCAGCAGTACGCCTCGTACGACTACGGCACCGGGCAGCAGCAGTACGCCGACCCCTACGCGGCCTCGTACGGCTACGACACGCCGCCCGGCGGCGTGTGGGTGCCCCAGCAGCGCGACAACGAGCAGCCCGCCCCGCAGCAGGGGCACGAGCACTACGGCTACGGCAACGACCAGCAGTACCGGTACTGACCGGCCCCACCGCTCCTGACGGGCTCAGCGCGAACCGCGGAAGTCCGCGCCCTCCACGATCAGCCCGGCGACGAGCGCCCCCGACATCCCGGCGTGGGCGAGCCCGCCGCCGGGGTGGGACCAGCCGCCGACGAAGTGGAGCCCCGGCAGCGGGGAGCGGTTCGCGGCGGGCAGGAACAGCCCGCGGCCGCCCCCGAGCGCAGGTCCGGGCACCTCCCGCGTGCCCGTCTCCCGCAGGGTGTCGTCCGGCGTACGGACCTCCTGCCAGAGCAGCCGCTCGCTCAGCCCCGGGACGGCCGACTCCGCCGCCGCCACCATCTCCCGCGCGATGTCCGCCCAGTCGTCCTCCGGGTTCAGCTCCACCGTCGACGTGACGGTGACCGACTCGTGGCCGTCGTCGGGGCGCAGCGCCGGATCGTCGGCCCGGAGCACGGTCACCGCGGGACGGTCCCCGCTCGCGTGGACGACCGTCCGGTGAGCGGCGCCGGCCTCCCGGGCTCCGCGCAGCGCCAGACAGACCGTCACCCGGCCCGTGAGGGCCGCCTGGTACCGCGGCCAGTCGTCCTGGCGCTCCCAGGTCACGACCTGCTCCCGGTAGAGCGCGGGGACGGGTGCGCCCGCGACGACATGGTCCGCCTCGACGAACTCTCCGCCCGCCAGCCGGACCCCGGACGCCCTGCCTTCCCTCTCCACCACCTCGTCGACGGCGGTGTCGAGGACGAACTCCACCCGTCGCTTCCGGCACCGCTCGTACACCGCGTCCGCGAGCGCCCTGATGCCGCCGCTCACGTACCAGGTGCCGAAGGTCTGCTCCATGTACGGCAGGACGGCGGCCGCGGCCGGGGCGGTGGCAGGGTCGAAGCCGTGGCTCCAGGCGTACGAGTCGAGGAGCGCGGCGAGCCGCGGGTCGCGCAGCTCACGGGCGCCGATCTGCGCGAGCGTGGTCGTGGGCCGGCGCAGGAGCCCCGCCTTCAGGGCGGGATAGGGCTCGCGGCCCAGCGCCGAGACCTCCGCGGGCTGCGGCTCCTCCAGGAGGGGGCGGCGGGTGCGGTCCCAGGCCTCGCGGGCCCGGACCAGGAACTCGCCCCAGCGCTCGCCCGTGCCCGCGCCGAGCGCCGCGTCCAGCGCGGAGACCGTGCCCGCGCGCGAGGCGTTCGGCAGGTCCACGCGGGTGCCGTCGGCGAAGACATGACGGCTCGCCGGGTCGACCTGCGCCAGCTCGACGCACTCCTCCAGCGGCTCCTTGCCGGTCTTGACGAACAGATCGCGGTAGACCGCGGGCAGATGCAGCAGTCCCGGGCCGGTGTCGAAGCCGAACCCGTCCCGCTCGAAGCGGCGCACCGCACCGCCGTACGTCCCGCCGGCCTCGTACACCGTCACCCGGTGGCCCGCCACGGCCAGCCGGGCGGCCGCCGCCATGGCGCCGAGCCCCGCGCCGATCACCACAATCCGTGCCATGTCAGCGACTTTATCCGGCCCCTCGGACAGCGCCGAAGGCCAGGTGGGCCTGGTGGGCGAGCGTGGTCAGAAGTGTTCCGAGCCGTCGCCGGACGGAGCCCGCGCCCGCGTCCCGGCCCCCGTGGCCGCCAGCCGCTTCTCCTCCCGCCGCTGCGCCCTACGGCGCAGGAAACGGCGGATGCGTTGGGCGAGGAAGATCAGTATCACCAGGCCGAGCACGAGGAGCACGGCCGCGATGATCGCCGCCACTTCCGGATTGAATATCGCGAAGGTGATGATCCCGGCGACTCCGAGGTCCTCCGCCACGCTCATGCCGATGTTGGAGAACGGCTCCGGCGAGGTGTTGATCGCCATCCTCGTCCCGGCCTTCACGAGATGGCTCAGCAGAGCCGTCGTGCCGCCGACCGCGCCCGCCGCGAGTTCGGGCAGCGAACCGGACTCCCCGGCGAGCAGTGCGGCCACGACGGCGCCGGCGATCGGCCGGATCACCGTGTGGACGGAGTCCCAGACGGAGTCGACATAAGGGATCTTGTCCGCCACCGCCTCGCACAGGAACAACACCCCGGCGGCGATCAGGACATCCGTACGCTGCAACGACTCGGGCACCTCGTCGGTGAGACCGGTCGCGCCGAAGATGCCGAGCAGCAGGACCACCGCGTACGCGTTGATCCCGCTCGCCCAGCCGCTGGTGAAGACGAGCGGGAGTACGGACACGCCCGCGATCGTATCCAGGTCTGAGTACCCGTACCTAGACCATGAGATGAGTAGGGATGCGGATGGGTTCCGACCTGCGCGGACGGAAGACTGGAGGCAACGGAAGGGGCACGGCTCCGGACCGCCGGCACGGGGCGGCGGAACGGGGCCGTGCGCCTGCCGGCACGGGGGTGCACGGGGGTACGGGGGTACCACGGGGGAGCACGGGGGTGCGGAAACGCCGGACGGCGAGGCTCGGGGGGATCGAGCC
>NZ_JBHWBS010000100.1:0-28839 GCF_042735655.1 Streptomyces sp. NPDC059567
GCGCCCCCCGCGCCCGCCGGCCCGCGCGGGGCCCGACGGACGCCGGTCCTAGTACCCGTACCTGCCGAACTGGGTGTAGGCCCAGAGGCCCACGATCCCCGCCACACAGATGAGCACCACCCAGGAGCCGAAGCCGGTGTGGCGGCTCTTGCGCGGGCGGGCCGGCTTGGCCGGGCGCTCGTTGCGCGCGGCTCGGCCGGGACGCTCGCTGCGGGCCCGCGGCGGCGCCGCGTCGGCGGCCGCGACGTCGGCGAGCAGGCGGCGGCAGACCGCGGCCAGCTCCGACGTCCCCACCGAGAGGTCGACGACGATCTCCGAACGGGCCGGCGCGGTGGTGCCCCCGTCGAGGAGGCGTCCGGCCCGTAGGCGCGCCTGGTCCTTGCCACCGGTCGGGGCCAGGCTGATCCAGCGCCCCACGTGCTCGCCGCGGATCACCACGCCGCCGCCCCGCTCCCGGTACACGGTGTGCTCTTTCCACAGGACCGCGGCCAACTCCGTGGCCGTCTCCCTGAGTTCCGTGTACATGACCCTCCCCAGTCACCCAACCCCGAATTCGAACAAGCACGTGACTCTAGCGGCAGGTACACGCCATGCCGCGCCCCGGGTGGGACGGAGTCCCTTAGGGCCCGTTACGCCTCGAAGTCGTACACCATCACCGGTATCCCCCGCGCCGTCAGCCGCTCGGCTATCAGCGGCTCCACCCGTGCCCACTTCCCGCCGGCCAGACCGCACCCGATCCGCGGCATGTGCACGGACGCCCCCAGCTCCTCCGCCTTGTCGGCGAGCAACCCGAGCGCCGCGTCGATCGCCTCGTACCGCACGGGCACGCCCGTGCTCCGACCGGTCCGTATGCCGCGCTGGCCCACCAGATTGGCCACCCAGACATACGGTCCGACCTGTACGAACTGGGCCGCTCCCAGCCCGAAGTCGTTCCGCGCGCGCTCCCGGTGCCAGCGGCGGAAGGCCGCCTCCGGCTCCGGCCAGCGGCGCGACAGCGCCAGGACGAAGCCCTTGCCCCAGCCGCCCAGGTCGTTGCAGACATGCGCGATGATCTTGACGCCCTTGCCCCCTGGGGCGGTGGCGTCCCCCCGTACATACGTGATCCCCGACATGCCCCCACCGTACGAGGCACCACCGACAACGTCCGAACGCTTTTACAACGCTGGTGAGACAGCAATACTGTTGCACTGATGGGGAACGGCACGGCACCGGAAGCGAGGCAGCTCAGATGGGCACCGAGACCGAGGAGCAGCCGCCGACGTTCACCGTCGACGAGCTGGCCGCGCGGGCGGGCGTCACCGTGCGGACCGTCCGCTTCTACGGCACCAAGGGGCTGCTGCCGCCGCCGGCCATCGGGCCGCGACGGGTCGGGCACTACGGACCCGACCACCTCTCGCGGCTGGCGCTGATCGAGGAGCTCCAGCGGCAGGGCATGACGCTCGCGGCCATCGAGCGGTATCTGCACCAGCTGCCGCCCGACCTCAGCGCGCGGGACCTCGCCGTCCATCGGGCCCTGGTCGCCTCCTGGGCCCCCGAGTCCGCCGAGGAGATCACCCGGCGCGAGCTGGAACGGCGCGCGGGGCGGGCCCTCGCCGACGCGGACGTCGACCGGCTCGCCGCCATGGGCGTCCTGGACAAGACCGCCGACCCGGACGTCTTCCGGCTCGACGCGACGCTGCTGCGTCTCGGGGTGGAACTCCTCGACGTGCCCATCGCGCACGAGACGATCCTCGCCTCCCGCACCGTCCTCCTGGAGCACGCCCGCGCCGCCGCACAGGAGCTCTCCCGGCTCTTCCGGGACGAGGTGTGGGACCCGTACCGGGAGAGCGCCGAGGACCCGGACCACCTCGCCGCCATGAAGTCGCTCTCCGCGCACATGCAGCCGATGGTGATCCAGGCCCTCGTCACGGCCTTCCAGCGCTCCCTCAGCGAGGAGCTGCGGACGGCCTTCAGGACCCCTTAGCCTCAGCCCTGGACGGGCTGGTCCGTGAACACCTCGCCCCGCTCGGCCTTCGCCACCAGGAGCGCGGGCGGCTGGAAGCGGTCCCCGTACTTCTCCGCCAGCTCACGCGCGCGTGCCACGAATCCGGGCAGCCCGCCCTCGTAGCCGTTGATGTACTGGAGCACACCGCCGGTCCACGCGGGGAAGCCGATGCCCATGATGGAGCCGATGTTGGCGTCGGCGACCGAGGTGAGGACGTTCTCCTCCAGGCAGCGCACCGAGTCCAGCGCCTCCGAGAAGAGCATCCGCTCCTTCATGTCCTCGAAGGGGATGTCCACGCCGGGCCGGGTGAAGTGCTCGCGGAGTCCGGACCACAGCCCGGCCCGCTTGCCGTCCTCGCCGTACTCGTAGAAGCCCGCGCCGCCACTGCGTCCCGTGCGCCCGAACTCGTCGACCATCCGGTCGATCACCGCGTCCGAGGGGTGCCCGGCCCAGGTGCCGCCGGCCTCCTCGATCGCGCGCCGGGTCTCGTTGCGGATCTTGCGGGGCAGGGTCAGGGTCAGCTCGTCCATCAGGGAGAGGACCTTGGCCGGGTAGCCGGCCTGCGCCGCGGCCTGCTCGACGGAGACCGGGTCGGCACCCTCGCCGACCATCGCGACGCCCTCGTTGATGAACTGCCCGATCACGCGGGAGGTGAAGAAGCCGCGCGAGTCGTTGACGACGATCGGGGTCTTGTTGATCTGCCGCACCAGGTCGAAGGCGCGCGCCAGCGCCTCGTCCCCGGTCCGCTCGCCCTTGATGATCTCGACCAGCGGCATCTTGTCGACCGGCGAGAAGAAGTGCAGTCCGATGAAGTCGTCCTGGCGCTCCACACCCTCGGCGAGCACGGTGATGGGCAGCGTCGAGGTGTTGGAGCAGAGCAGCGCGTCCGGCTCGACGATGTCCTGGATCTCCTCGAACACCTTGTGCTTGAGCGCGGTGTCCTCGAAGACCGCCTCGATCACGGCGTCGCAGCCGGCCAGGTCGGCCGGGTCGCCGGTCGTGGTGATCCGGGCGAGCAGCTCGTCGCGCTTCGCCTCGGTCGTACGGCCTCGCGAGAGCGCCTTGGCGAGCAGCTTCTCGGAGTACTCCTTGCCGCGCTGCGCCGCCTCCGCCGTGACGTCCTTGAGGACGACCTCGATGCCCGCGCGGGCGCAGGAGTAGGCGATGCCGGCGCCCATCATGCCCGCGCCGAGGACGGCGACCTTGCGGACGGGGCGCTGCTCGATGCCCTGGGGGCGGTTGGCGCCGGAGTTGACGGCCTGGAGGTCGAAGAAGAACGCCTGGATCATGTTCTTCGCCGTCTGGCCTGTGACCAGCTCGGTGAAGTAGCGGGCCTCGATGGTCAGGGCGGTCTCGAAGTCGACCTGGGAGCCTTCGACGGCGCACGCGAGGATGTTGCGCGGGGCCGGGTAGGGGGCGCCGTTCAGCTGCTTCTTCAGGTTGGCCGGGAAGGCCGGGAGGTTGGCGGCGAACCGCGGGTTCGACGGGGTCCCGCCGGGGATCTTGTACCCCTTGACGTCCCAGGGCTGCTGCGACTCGGGGTTCGCGTCGATGAAGGCGCGCGCCTTGGCGAGCATCTCCTCGGGCGTGGCGGCCACCTCGTGGATCAGGCCGTTCTCCAGCGCGCGCCGCGGGGAGTACTGGGTGCCCTGGAGGAGCACCTTGAGCAGGGCGTCGGCGATGCCCATGAGACGAACGGTACGGGTGACGCCGCCGCCCGCGGGGAGGAGACCGAGGGTGACCTCGGGCAGGCCGATCTTGGAGCCGGGCGCGTCGAGCGCGACGCGGTGGTGGGAGGCGAGGGCGATCTCGTAACCGCCGCCGAGCGCCGCACCGTTGATGGCGGCGACGACCGGCTTGCCGAGGGTCTCGATCCGGCGCAGCGAGCGCTTGATCTCCGTGCCGGTGTCGAACGCGATCCGCGCGTCCTCCGGGCGCAGCCGGATCATGTCCTTGAGGTCGCCGCCCGCGAAGAAGGTCTTCTTGGCGGAGGCGTAGATGATGCCGCGGATGGAGTCCTTCTCGGCCTCCGCGCGGTCGGCGATGGCCGCGATGGAGTCCTTGAACGCCTGGTTCATGGTGTTCGCGGACTGGTTGGGGTCGTCGAGGACGAGGGTGACGATGCCGGTCTCGTCCTGCTCCCAGCGGATGGTGGTGCTCTGGCTCATTGCTGCTTCTCCGTAAGGCTGGTGGGACGGACGGTCAGACGCGCTCGACGATCGTGGCGATGCCCATGCCGCCGCCGACGCACAGCGTGGCCAGGCCGTAGCGCTTGTCCTGGCGCTCCAGCTCGTCGACGAGGGTGCCGAGGATCATCGCGCCGGTGGCGCCGAGCGGGTGGCCGAGCGCGATCGCGCCGCCGTTGACGTTGACCTTGTCCAGGCTGATGCCCATGTCCTTGACGAAGCGGAGCACGACGCCCGCGAACGCCTCGTTGATCTCGACGAGGTCGATGTCGTCCATCGTCAGGCCGGCCTTGGCGAGCGCCTTGCGGGTCGCGGGCGCCGGGCCGGTGAGCATGATGGTCGGCTCGGAGCCGGAGACGGCCGCGGCCACGATCCGGGCGCGCGGGGTGAGTCCGTAGCGCTCGCCGACCTCCTTGGAGCCGATGGCGACGAGCGAGGCGCCGTCGACGATGCCGGAGGAGTTGCCGGCGTGGTGGACGTGGTCGATCTTCTCGACCCAGTGGTATTTCTGCAGCGCGACGGCGTCGAAGCCGCCCATGTCGCCGATGGCGGCGAACGAGGGCTTGAGGGCGGCGAGCGAGTCGGCGGTGGTGCCGGGGCGCATGTGCTCGTCGTGGTCGAGGACGACCAGCCCGTTGCGGTCCTTGACCGGGACGACGGAGCGGTCGAAGCGGCCGTCCTTCCAGGCGGCCGCGGCGCGCTCCTGGGAGAGCGCGGCGTACTCGTCGACGTCGCGGCGGGAGAAGCCCTCGATGGTGGCGATGAGGTCGGCGCCGATGCCCTGGGGGACGAAGCCGGTCTCGTAGTTGGTCATCGGGTCGGCGAACCAGGCGCCGCCGTCGGAGGCCATCGGGACACGCGACATGGACTCGACGCCACCGGCGAGGACGAGGTCCTCCCAGCCCGACCGGACCTTCATCGCGGCCATGTTGACGGCTTCGAGACCGGAGGCACAGAAGCGGTTCTCCTGGACGCCGGCGACGGTGTCGGGCAGTCCGGCGGCGATCGCGGCGACCCGGGCGATGTCGGAGCCCTGGTCGCCGACCGGGCCGACGACGCCGAGGACGATGTCGTCGATGGCGGCCGGGTCGAGGCCGGGGAAGCGGGCCCGGATCTCGTGGATGAGGCCGACGACCAGGTCGATGGGCTTGGTGCCGTGCAGGGCGCCGTTGGCCTTGCCGCGGCCGCGCGGGGTGCGGATCGCGTCGTACACGTACGCTTCGGTGCTCACGAGAAGCCTTTCAGGAGGGTGGGCAACAGGGAGGTCAGCCGAGCAGGGAACGGCCGATGATCTCCTTCATGATCTCGGTCGTCCCGCCGTAGATGGTCTGGATGCGGCCGTCGGTGAAGGCCCTGGCGACCGGGAATTCGGCCATGTAGCCGTATCCCCCGTGCAGTTGCAGACAGCGGTCGGCGACCCGCTTCTGCAGCTCGGTGGCCCACCACTTGGCCATCGAGGCGTGGACGGCGTCGAGTTCCCCGTTCGAGTGATCGACGATGCAGCGGTCGAGGAACGTCCGGGTGACGGCGCATTCGGTGGCCATCTCGGCGATCTCGAAGCGGATGTGCTGGAGCTTGGCCAGCGGCCGCCCGAACGCCTCGCGTTCCTTGACGTAGGTGGTGGTGATCTCCAGGAGGTGCTCCGCGGCGGCGATGCCGGCCACGGCGATGGCCATCCGCTCCTGGGCGAGATTGGTCATGAGGTGGACGAAGGCGCCGTTGAGCTCGCCGAGGAGGTTCTCCTTGGGGACGCGGACGTCGGTGAAGAACAGCTCGGCGGTGTCCTGCGACTTCTGCCCGATCTTGTCGAGGTTGCGGCCGCGCTCGAAGCCCTCCATGCCGCGCTCGACGACCAGCAGCGAGAGTCCGTGCGCGCCGCCCTCGGGGGTCGTCTTCGCGACGACGATCACCAGGTCGGCGAGGATGCCGTTGGAGATGAACGTCTTGGAGCCGTTGAGCACCCAGTGGTCGCCGCGGTCCTCGGCGCTGGTCCGGATGCCCTGGAGGTCGGAGCCGGCACCGGGCTCGGTCATCGCGATGGCGGTGATCAGCTCGCCCGAGCAGAAGCCGGGCAGCCAGCGGCGCTTCTGCTCCTCGGTGGCCAGGGAGGTGAGGTACGGGCCGATGATGTCGTTGTGCAGCCCGAGCGCTATGCCGGGCGCGCCGGCGCGGGTGAACTCCTCGGCGAGCACGGCGCTGTAGCGGAAGTCGGCGTTGCCGCCGCCTCCGTGCTCCTCGTCGACGGCGAGGCCGAGCAGCCCCTGGCGTCCGGCGGCGCGCCAGGCCCCGCGCGCGACGATGCCGTCCTTCTCCCACTGCTCGTAGTGGGGCAGCACCTCCTTGGCGAGGAAGGTGCGGACGGTCTCGCGGAACGCTTCGTGGTCGGCGGTGTAGAGCTGACGCTTCATGCTTCGGGCTCCTGAGGGGCTACGGCGAGGGTGAGGGAGGGTACGGCCCAGTCCCGGGCGACCTCGTCGGTGTCGGCGCCGGGTGTGGCGGGTGCGGTGCGGACGGCGCCCGGGGTGACGGAGAACCGGGGCGCGGGTGCGGGCTGGGTGAAGCCGGAGTGCTCGACGAAGGTGCCCCGGGCGGCGAGATGGGGGTGGGCGGGGGCCTCGCGCATCGAGAGGACCGGCGCCACGCAGGCGTCCGTCCCCTCGAAGACGGCCGTCCACTCCTCGCGGGTACGGGTGCGGAAGCGGTCGGCGACGGCGGCGCGCAGCTCGTCCCAGCGACCGAAGTCCTTACGGGCGGGGGCGACGTCCTCGATGCCGAGCAGGCGCGTGAACTCCTCGTAGAACTGCTGCTCCAGGGCTCCGACGGCCATGTACCCCCCGTCGGAGGTCTCGTAGGTGCCGTAGAAGGGGCAGCCGCCGTCCAGCAGGTTGACGCCCCGGCGGTCCTGCCAGCCGCCGGCCGCCACCATGCCGTGGATCATGGTGGCGAGGTGGGCGGCGCCGTCGACGATGGCCGCGTCGACGACCTGGCCCTCGCCGTGCGTGCGCGCGTGCTGGAGGGCGGCGAGGACGCCGACGACGAGGTAGAGCGAGCCGCCCGCGTAGTCGCCGACGAGGTTGGCGGGGACGGTGGGCGGGCCGTCCGGGTCGGGGCCGATCATGCCGAGGGTGCCGGTGATCGCGATGTACGCGATGTCGTGTCCGGCGCTCGTGGCGAGCGGCCCGTCCTGGCCCCAGCCGGTCATCCGGCCGTAGACGAGCTTCGGGTTGCGGGCGAGGCAGGCGTCCGGGCCGACGCCGAGGCGTTCGGCGACACCGGGCCGGTACCCCTCGACGAGGATGTCGGCGCGTTCGACCAGGTCGAGGACCGTGGCGGGGCCGCCTTCGGCCTTGAGGTCGACCAGGACGGAGCGCTTGTTGCGGTTGGTGAGGTCGTACGCGGGGTCGATGCCCAGTCCGGGGCCGCCGGGCCGGTCGATCCGTACGACGTCGGCGCCGAGGTCGGCCAGGAGCATGGCGGCGAACGGGCCGGGCCCGATGCCCGCCAGCTCGACCACGCGCACCCCGGAGAGCGGGCCGTTCCCACCGTTCGCCTGCGCTGCCATCGAGCCCCCAGGACCGTGTGTGACACCAATGATGTAACACCAGTGATGCTAGGAACGCGTTCCACTCCGCACAAGCCCCCCGGCCGAGCAAGCGCTTGGAAATTCAGTCGGCGGAAGCGGAAGATCCGGATCTTGCGCCAGTAGGGTCCTGCCATGTCCCTACCGAAAGGCGCCCTGACCGCCGTGCTCGCGGTGCCGCTCGCGGCCACCCTGCTGATCTCCTGCTCCTCGACCGTGGAGCAGTCGGAGAACGGTGCCGCCACGACACCGACCTCGGCCCCGCTCGCCGGCGCCGGCGCGGACGACGGCACGCGGGCCGGGGACGGTCTCCCCGAGGACGGCGAGAGCCCGTCCGTCGCGCCCGTCCAGGTCAGGGACGCCTTCGCCGGTCTGCAGGCCACGTTCGACGGCAGCTGCGACTCCGACTGCGCCTACTTCCTCGGCCGCTTCCACGACGAGCTCCAGGAGCTCGACGCCGCCATGAAGGCGGACCCGAAGGGCCCCGGCCACTTCCCCGGGCCGATCGCCTGGATCGAGGAACTGCGGACCACGCCGGCCGGCGACCGCTCCTACGCGAACCTGAAGAAGCACCAGACCCTGCTGATCGGCACGCGGGACCGGATCAACACCTGGATGCAGGACCACCCCGACGACCACCGCTGACGGAGCCCGCGGAAGGTACCGCTAGGCTCCGCGCTCTCAGGGGAAGCCGAAGGCGAAGGCGAGGGGCTGGATGGAGACCGGGAACGGCACGAGGCGGGAGACGGCGGAGCGGCCGCACGACGTGGTCCTGTTCGGGGCGACGGGGTTCGTGGGCGAGCTCACCGCGGAGTATCTGGCCGCACACGCACCGGCCGACTGCCGGTGGGCGCTCGCCGGACGCAGCCGCGCCAAGCTGGAATCCCTGCGGGACAAGCTGGCCGCCCGATGGCCACGGTGTGCGGAGCTGCCGCTGCTGGTCGCGGACTCCGCCGACACGGATGCCGTACGCGAACTGGCGGGTTCCACCCGGGTGGTGGCCACCACGGTCGGCCCCTACGTCTGGTACGGCGAGGGCCTGGTGGCCGCCTGCGCGGAGGCCGGCACGGACTATGTGGACCTGACCGGAGAGTCCGAGTTCGTCGACCTGATGTACGTACGGCACGACGCCCGGGCCCGCGAGACCGGCGCCCGGATCGTCCACGCATGCGGCTTCGACTCCGTACCGCACGATCTCGGCGTCTACTTCACCGTCCGGCAACTGCCGAAGGACGTGCCGCTGCGGGTCGACGGATTCGTCCGCGCGGGGGCGGTCTTCTCGGGCGGGACGTTCGCCTCGGCCCTGACCGCGATGGGACGCGGCCGGGAGATCCAGCGCGCGGCGCACGAACGACGCCTGCACGAACCCCGGTTGGTGGGCCGACGGGCGCGCGCGCCGCTGGGCGCGCCGCGCTTCAGCCGGGAGACCGGCACGTGGGCGCTGCCCCTGCCGACGATAGATCCGCAGGTGGTGGCGCGGTCGGCCCGCGCGCTGGAGTCCTACGGCCCGGACTTCCGCTACCGGCACTACGCCTCGGTGAAGACGCTGCCGATGGCGCTCGGCGGCACCGCCGCGATCGGAACCGGTGTCGTGGCGGCTCAACTCGCGCCCGTGCGCCGCTGGCTGATGGAGCGTTACGAGCCGGGCGACGGTCCCAGCGCGGAGCGGCGGGCACGCAGCTGGTTCTCCGTGCGGTTCGTCGGCGAGGGCGGCGGGCGGCGGGTGTTCACCGAGGTGTCGGGCGGCGACCCGGGGTACGACGAGACGGCGAAGATGCTCGCCGAATCGGCCCTGAGCCTCGCCTTCGACGACCTGCCGAAGACCTCCGGGCAGGTCACGACGGCGGTGGCGATGGGCGACGCGCTCCTCGACCGGCTGCGGGCGGCGGGCATCCGCTTCCGGGTGGCGTACGAGGGCTGACGCCGGACCCGGTCCCGTAGGGGACCGGGCTCAGTGCCGTACGAGACAGAAGGGATGGCCGGCCGGGTCGGCGTAGATCCGCCACCCCCGGTCGCCGTCCCCGTCGTCGAGCTGCCACGCCCCGAGCGCCAGCACGGCGTGGTGGGCGGCCTCCAGGTCGGCGACCCGTACGTCCAGGTGGAACTGCTGCTCGGGCGCGCCCCAGACCGGCGGTCGGTGGTCGGCCACCCCCTGGAAGGCGAGCACCGGCGCGCCCGAGGCGTCGTGCAGGGTGGCCCAGCTGTCGTTGACGGCCCACTGCGGGTCGGGGCGGTTGATCTCGCCACCGAGCAACTGCTGGTAGAACCCGGCCAGTTCGAGCACGTCCGTACAGTCGAGCACGACGCACTGCAGGGTGCCGATCACGCGATCACCCAGCCCGCGAGCACATGGGTCATGGCGCAGACCCACGCCAGGGCGACGAGCCCGGCGACGGCGAGGGTCGCGTTCGTGCCGCGTTCGACAGGACGCGACGGGGTGGGAACGGGGGTTGTCATGAACCCCACTCTGCCGCCCATGATCGCGGCCCGCCATCCGTACTCGTACTCAGGTCGTCCACGATCCGCTGCCACTCGTGCTCACCTCCGACGAGGGCCCAGGCCCAGGTGGGACGGCGGGGTGCCGGCCGTGCGGAGGCACGGTCCGGGCCGCGGCCGGGTCATTCGCCTCCGGGATCAACTCGCGCGCGGCGCTCCCCCGAGGGCCTCCTTCAGGGCGCGGCGACAGAGGGAGTCGGCGTGGCGGGTGGTCTCGGGGATGCGGTAGCGCGGGGCGAGGAGGAGGGTGTGGGCGCAGGCGTTGTCCAGGGAGACGCGGTGGCCGACGGAGACGAAGACGGGCTTCACGCCGGCCTGGGTGCGCAGCGCGCGGCCGACCTCCTCGTCACCGGCCACGAGCGGGCTGGAGTCGCCCCGCTCGGCGCCGGGGTGGTCGTACGTGAAGGTGAACGGGTTCTTCGCGACGCCGATCGACGGTCGCCCGCTGAGCACTCCGAGATGGCTCGCGAGACCGAAGCGGCGCGGGTGGGCGAGACCGTAGCCGTCGCAGACGAGCAGACCGGGGTCGGTCTCCAGCGAGGCGAGCGCGGCGAGGACCGTCGGGATCTCGCGGAAGGCGAGCAGCCCCGGGACATAGGGGAACGAGACCCGGCCGACCGCCGTGGCCTCCTCCACCACGTCGAGCGTCCGGGCGTCGAGCACCACGGCCGCCGCGGCGACGAGATCGCGCTCGTCGTCGTACGCCACGTCCAGACCCGTGACATGCCCCGTGCCGGGCTCCGGGCCCGGCTCGTCGAGCACGAGGCGTCCACGCAGCTCCCCCTGCACGGCGCGGGCGGCGGTCTCGTCGGCGGGCCAGCCCGCGGGAATGTCGATGATCTTCATGGTGACGGCCAGCCTACGGCGCCCCTGCGTCCGCCAGGCGAACGGTTTTCCCACCGCGTTCGCGCTCGCCGGTAGCCTGGCGATCATGTTCGTTCTGGAATTGACCTACACCGCTCCCGTCGAGCGGGTCGACGCGCTGCTCGACGCCCACATCGAGTGGCTCGACGCGCAGTACGCGGCCGGCGTCTTCATCGCCTCGGGGCGGAAGAACCCGCGCGACGGCGGTGTGATCCTCGCCGCCGGGGTCGACCGCACGGAGATCGAGAAGATCGCCGCGGCCGACCCCTTCAGCGCCGAGGGCGTCTGCGCGTACCGGATCACCGAGTTCTACGCGACCAAGACGGCCGACGCGCTCGCCCCGTACCGGGAGCAGCTCCCTTCCTAGCCTTGGCCGTGTTTCAACGGCCGCCGAGGCGGGCGATCCTGCCCTTCTCGCCGGAGGCCCAGCACGCGCCGTCCCCTGTGCAGTCGACGGTGTCGTACGAGCCGGCGTCGACGGTGCGCCAGGTGCGTCCGCCGTCCGTCGTCAGGTCCGTGCCCGTGGGGCCGACGGCGAGCGCGGCCGTCCGGCTGTGCGGGAGCCAGGCGACGCCCGAGCGGTACGCGGGCGGCGGGGCGGAGGCGGCATGCCAGCCGCGCCCGCCGTTTCCGGTGACCGCGGCCGCCCGCGGGGACGGCTGGTCCTTGCGGTAGTCGCCGCCCACCGCGATCCCGTGCGTACGGTCGCGGAACGCGAGCCCGAAGACTCCGCGCGCCGGGTCGCCCGCGGGGATCGTGGATTCGGCGGCGGTCCAGGTCAGGCCCCGGTCGCCGGAGTGCAGCACGCGCGCCGTGGCCCCGCCGCCGGTCGCCAGCCAGACGTCCTTCGGTCCGGAGGAGACCAGGCACTGACCGCTCGCCGCGAACCCCGCCTCGCCCGGCAGCGCGGCCGGCATCCCGGCGTCCGGCAGCACCTCCCACGTACGGCCGCCGTCCCGCGTGGAGAGGATCCCGTACTTCCCGTCCACGGGATCGCTCATGGCGAGACCGTGCCGGTGGTCGAAGAAGGTCATGCAGTCGTAGAACGCCCGCGGGTCGGTGTTGCGGAACGACTCGGTCCAGGTCGCGCCGCCGTCGTCGGTGCGCAGCACCCGCGACGCCTCCCCCTCGCCGATGGCGAGGACCACCGCGCGCCGGGCGTCGAAGGCCTCCACGTCGCGCAGCTCCAGCTCCGCCGCCCCGGGCGGCGAGACGTTCCGCCAGCTCCGGCCGCCGTCCGTGGTCCGCAGCACCGTCCCCTGGGAGCCCGCGGCCCAGGCCGTCCGACGGTCGACCGCCGCGAGCCCTCGGAACCGGGCGTCCGTTCCGGTCTCGGTGAGCTGCCAGGACACCCCGTGCGACGCGCCCTGCGCCGGTCCCGCCGGCATCGCCAGGGCCGCCAGGGCGAGCACCGCCCCGCTCAGGCCCACCGACAACATTCGTCTCGTCTTCCCCATGGACGTCATGGCGCCGGAAGCTAGTCCACCCCGGTGATCCCGTCCAGAGTGCGTCGCGCCTCCCTCCTTCCTAGGCTGGACGGCATGACCGACGAGAAGCCGAAGCTCAAGGAGTACGCGGGCGAAGGCATCACCGTCACCTTCGAACCGCGCCGATGTCTGCATGCGGCCGAGTGCGTGCGGGGCCTGCCGACGGTCTTCGACGTGGAGAAACGTCCGTGGATCCGGCCCGACGGCGCCGACGCCGCGCTGGTCGCCGAAGTCGTCCGCCGCTGCCCCTCCGGCGCGCTGCAGTACCACCCCGCCGACGGCTCCGCCGAGCCGCCGGACTCCCCCACGACCGTGCGCCGGAGCCCGGCCGGCCAGCTCGTGGTCCGCGGCGACCTCTCGGTCGCCGGTGAGCTGGGCGTACGGCACGAGACGCGCGTGATGCTCTGCGGCTGCGGGGCGTCCGGGAACCAGCCGTACTGCGACCACTCGGGGCCCTGCGCGGCGCCGCCGACCGACGACCCGGTCGACCGCCCCGCCGAATCGAGATGAAACGCCCAGGTGAACAACGGTGACACAGCTCACGTCCTCCACCAGTGCACGTTCGGGCCCGATCGTTCGTCCTTCCTTGTGTCAGGGAGACGTCAGGAACCGAAGCCGCGCGACAGGAGCTGGCCTTGTCCACCGTCATCGAGCAGGCCGTTCAGGCCCGTCTGGTCGCATCCGCCCCCCGGATGGAAACCGTCCCCGCCACGCTGCGGTACGACCGTGAGGATCCTTACGCGGTGAGCATGGCGTTCCCGCCGCCCGCGACGCTGGAAGGCGTCGAGGTGTCGTGGGCGTTCTCGCGCGAGCTGCTGACGGAGGGTGTGGACGGCCCGGCCGGGCTGGGGGACGTCCGTGTCCGCCCGTACGGCTACGACCGCACCGTCGTCGAGTTCCACGCGCCCGAGGGCGTGGCCGTGGTGCATGTCCGCACGGCCGAACTGCGGCAGTTCCTCAAGCGGTCGCAGCACCTGGTGCCGGTCGGCCGCGAGCACCAGTACCTGGACTGGGACCAGGACCTGGCCGAACTGCTCGACGACTACGCCTGAGCAGCCTTCTCCGTCGTCCCGGGCACCGCCCGTAATTCGTTTGTCTCCCGCTCGACGCACGGCGTACCGTCCTGACCTGGCCCTGTTGTCGCCCGATCGGAGAAGGCCGTTGCTCGTCTGAGGTTTCGAGACACCGTGCCGCGCGTGCCCCTTGCCGCCGCGTGTGCCGTCTTCGACCTCGGCGTACGAGCTCTTGTGCCTGCCCGCGCCCCCGGTGTCTCACCCGTTGCCCCAGCCCACGCTCTTGCAACCGGGAGGCCCCCATGGCGACCCATCCCACGTTCATCACCTGCTCCTCTCTCTCCTTCTCCTGGCCCGACGGCACCGAGGTCCTCGACGACTTCCGGCTCGCGGTCGGCCCCGGCAGAACGGGCCTGATCGGCCTCAACGGATCGGGCAAGTCCACACTCCTCAAGCTCGTCGCGGGTGAGCTGACGCCCACCGCCGGCACGGTCCGCACGGTCGGCGAGGTCGGCTACCTCCCGCAGAACATCTCCCTCGACACCACGCTCCGGGTCGACGAGGCGCTCGGGATCGCCACCACCCGCGCCGCGCTGCATGCCATCGAGGCGGGTGATCCTTCCGAGGAGAACTTCGCGGCCGTCGGCGACGACTGGGACGTGGAGGAGCGGGCCCGCGCCACGCTCGACCAGCTCGGGCTCGGCCACATCGGGCTCGACCGGACCATCGGCGAGGTGTCGGGCGGCGAGTCGGTCCTGCTGCGGCTCGCCGCGCTGCTGCTCGCCCGGCCCGACATCCTGCTGCTCGACGAGCCGACCAACAACCTCGACCTGTACGCCCGTCGCCGGCTCTACGAGGCGGTGGACGCCTGGTCAGGAGTGCTCGTCGTGGTCAGCCACGACCGCGAACTCCTGGAGCGGGTCGACCAGATCGCCGACCTGCGGGACGGCGAGGTCGGCTGGTACGGCGGCGCCTACTCGGCGTACGAGGAGGCGCTCGCCGCCGAACAGGAGGCGGCCGAGCGGATGGTGCGGGTGGCCGAGGCCGACGTTCAGCGGCAGA
The DNA here is from genome assembly GCF_042735655.1 of Streptomyces sp. NPDC059567. Lineage (NCBI taxonomy): Bacteria > Bacillati > Actinomycetota > Actinomycetes > Kitasatosporales > Streptomycetaceae > Streptomyces > Streptomyces sp. NPDC059567. The sequence goes on from NZ_JBHWBS010000100.1 coordinate 14,673, forward strand.
AGCGTGAACTCTCCGACGCTCAGCAGAAGTTGGCTCGGCGCAAGCGCTACGCCCAGAAGAGCGCCGCGAACAAGGTGGTCCCGAAGATCGTGGCCAACAACCGCAAGAGCGAGGCCCAGGTGTCGGCGGGCAAGCACCGGGCCCTGCACTCCGAGCGGCTGGCCGAGGCGAGGGTGCGACTGGACGCGGCGGTGGAGGCGGTGCGGGACGATGACGAGATCCGGATCGAACTGCCGCGCACCACGGTCCATCCGGGCCGGGGCGTGCTGTCGCTGCGCGAGCTGGAGTTGCGCTACGGAGCCCGTGTGGGCGGCGAGTTCGAGCTGCGCGGACCGGAGCGGATCGCGCTCGTGGGCCGGAACGGGGCCGGCAAGTCGACGTTGCTCCGGACGATCGCCGGTGAACTGGAGCCGCTGTCGGGCGAGGTGGTGACGCACGTGCCGCTGCGCTACCTGCCGCAGCGACTCGACGTCCTCGACGAGGAGCTCAGCCTGGTGGAGAACGTCGCCCGGTTCGCACCCTCGGCGACGGCGAACACGATCAGGGCGCGGCTCGCGCGCTTCCTCTTCCGGGGCGGGCGGGCGGATCAGGCCGCCGGGACGCTGTCGGGCGGGGAGCGGTTCCGGGCGACCCTGGCGGCGCTGCTGCTCGCCGAGCCCGCTCCGCAGCTGCTGATGCTGGACGAGCCGACCAACAACCTGGACATCGCCTCCGTCCGGAAGCTGACGGCGGCGCTGGAGGCGTACGAGGGCGCGCTGATCGTGGTGAGCCACGACGTTCCGTTCCTGGAGTCGCTGGGGATCACCCGCTGGCTGCTGCTCGACGGTGAGCTGTTGCCGACGACGCCGGAGGCGGTACTGGAGGGGGCACCGGTGGACAAGACCGACCATCTGCTCTGAGTAGCCGTGATCGCGGACGGCAGGGCATGCCGAGTGCGTGACCTGCCTCTCCGTCCGCGCCCATCAGCAGCGCACATAGCGGAACGTAACCGGACATCGCCGAGACGGGCTTGGCCGACGCCTTACGGAGCCTTAACCTACGGTCTCGTAACCTACGAATCCGTAGGTAATTCCGTATACCCTTCTCCGTCCCCAGGAGTCCCAGTGACGCTCACCTCTCCCCACCTCGGCAGCTCGACAGGGTGGACCGACGCGCGGCTGCTCTACGCGCTGGAAGAGGTGGTGGAGAAGGAGCTCAACCGGCACCTCAAGGTCACCAAGGACTGGATGCCGCACGAGTACGTGCCCTGGTCCGACGGCCGGAACTTCCCGGGCTTCTTCGAGGACGGCGAGGCGTGGGAGCCGTCCCAGTCCAAGGTCACCGAGATCGGCAAGATCGCCCTCGTGGTGAACCTGCTCACCGAGGACAACCTCCCCAGCTACCACCACGAGATCGCCAGCCTCTTCGGCCGCGACGGCGCGTGGGGCACCTGGGTGCACCGCTGGACCGCCGAGGAGGGCCGCCACGGCATCGTGATGCGCGACTACCTCCTGGCCTCGCGCGCGGTCGACCCGGACAAGCTGGAGCAGTTCCGGATGGCGCACATGAGCGAGGGCTTCGAGTCCGACAACCGGCACTCGATGCTGCACTCGGTCGCGTACGTCGCCTTCCAGGAGCTCGCCACCCGCATCTCGCACCGGAACACCGGGCACCAGTCCGGCGACCCCGTGTGCGACCGGATGCTGGCCCGCATCGCCACCGACGAGAACCTGCACATGGTCTTCTACCGCAACCTGCTGGGCGCGGCCTTCGAGATCGCCCCCGACCTGACCATGGAGGCCGTGCGGGACGTCGTCGTGAACTTCCGGATGCCCGGACACGGCATGCCCGGGTTCGAGCGGGCGGCGGCGCAGATGGCGATCGGCGAGATCTACAACATGCGCATCCACCACGACGACGTGCTCCAGCCGGTGCTCCGCTTCCTCAGGGTCCTCCAGATCGACGGCCTGGGCCCGGAGGGCCTGAAGGCCCAGGAGGAGCTGGGGCTGTACATGAACGGCCTCGACAGCGAGGCCTCGAAGTTCGACGAGAAGCTCGCCGCCCGCAAGGCGCGCATGGAGGCCCGCAAGGCGGGCTGACCGGCCGACCGGCTCGGCGGACCGACCGGCAGGCCCGCGGGGCGGTCGCCTACGCGCTTGCGGCGGGCCGACCGGCTACCAGGCGGCTTCCCGGTAGTCCTTGAGGAAGACGCCCGTGACGGGCTCCCCGGCCTCGCCGCGCACGATCGGGTCGTAGATCCGGGCGGCGCCGTCGACGACGTCGAGCGGCGTCCGGATGCCCACGGCGGCTATCCGTGCCTTGCGCGGCGCCGGGTTCTCGTCCGTGATCCAGCCCGTGTCCACGCTGCACATGTGCACGCCCTGCTCCGCCAGCTCGCCGGCGCTGGTGCGCGTGAGCATGTTGAGGGCGGCCTTCGCCATGTTCGTATGGGGATGGCCGCCCGTCTTGTTCCGCACGGCGAAGCGCCCCTCGACGGCGGACACGTTCACGATGTAGCGGCGCGGGCGCGGCGAGGCGAGCAGCAGCGGCAGCAGCCGGTCGCAGAGCAGGGTCGGCGCGACGGCGTTGACGAGCTGGGCCTCCAGGAGCTCGGCGGCGTCGAGCTCGCCGAGCCGTACGGACCAGGAGTTCCGGGCCGAGGGATCGGGGAGCAGCCCGGCCTCGTCGGGCTGCTCGTCCGGCGGGACGAGCTGGTCCGGCTCCAGCGCGGCGAGGACGGGGACGGTCTCGGCGGTCTCGTACCCCGGCGCGGGGATGACGCCCTCCGGGAGCGCCTCGCGCTCCCCCGCCGCGAGCAGGGCGTACGACTCCGGGGGCCGGCGTATCGTCTGGGCGGCGTTGTTGACGAGTATGTCCAGCGGCCGCCCCTCCGTATGCAGCCGCTCGCAGAGGCCGAGGACCTGGCGCGGGTCGCGCAGGTCGATGGCGACGACGGTGAGCCGCTCCAGCCACCGCTCACTGCCCTCGGCGGCACGGAAGCGGCGCAGGGTGTCGTGCGGGAAGCGGCTGGTGACGAGCACCTCGGCGCCGTCGCGGAGCATCATCAGCGCCAGCTGGAACCCGATCTTGACGCGCCCGCCGGTGAGCAGGACCCGGCGACCGGTGAGGTCGGTGGTCAGGGCGCGACGGGCGGTGTTGTCGGCGGCGCAGGGCGGACAGAGCCGGTGGTAGAAGGCATCGGCCTGTCGATAGGACGACTTGCAGACATAGCAGTTGTGGCTCTTGAGGAACTCGCCGGGCGACGTGGCCCCCGCGACCGCCAGGGGGGCGTCCTCGCGCCGGTCGAGGGCCCCGGTCGCGGTGCGCGCGGTCAGGGCGGCATCGGCGGCGGCCTGTGCGGCGCGGCGGGCCTTGCGGCGCTTGTTGCGGCTCTCGCGGGCGAAGGTGGCGGCGAGCGCCTCGCCGCGCATCCGGTCGGGGTCGCCGAGGGGCAGGCTGCGCAGCCTGGCGATCGTGCGCTCGAAGGCGGCGAGTTCCTGGTCCATGGGTCCTTGATCGTAGTGAGCGCGGACCGGGGTCGGCATCCGGTTATCGCCGCGGCCGGCGCCGGAGGAACCGAGGTGGCGGGAGCCGGTGTGGCGACGGCGCGCCTGGTTCGACGCGGTGCTCGCCGCGACCGCGTCGGACGCCCGGCCTGCTGCCACGCCGCTCGCCGAGCACAGCGGCCCGGCCCGGAGCGGCCGGTATCCGGACCTCACGTTCCGACGCCCCCGCACCGGCTCACCCCTGGCGCCGCTTCAGCCGCCCCCGCTCCTTCTCCGAGAGCCCGCCCCACACCCCGAACCGCTCGTCGTGGTCCAGCGCGTACTCCAGGCACTGCACCCGCCCCTCGCATGCGCCGCACAGCAGCTTCGCCTCGCGGGTGGAGGAGCCGGGGGCCGGGAAGAAGAATTCGGGGCCCGCCTGGGCGCACAGGGCGTTCTCCTGCCAGGACATGTCGGGGGCCTGGGCATTCAGTACGGCGGTGGTGTCGGTCTGCATGGCCGACACGTTGCCCCGTGGCCGTAAACGCCCCATCAACGTTCGATCAATGCGGCGCGCCGAGCACCACGCCGACTCCTCGCGCGGTGCCTCGTGTCAGCCGTCGTCCTTCTTCGCCCGGCTCGGCTGCACCCGCTTCGGCTCCCCCGGCATCTTCGGGTACTCCGGCGGATACGGCAGGTCGCCGAGGCCGTGGTCCGCCTCGTCGCGGCGGGCCAGCTCCAGGAGGCTCTCCAGGCTGAAGCGCTCGTCGTCCATGTCGGCGTGGACGTCGCCCAGTTCGGCGAACCGGGTCGGCATCGTCCTGATGTCGAAGTCCAGCGGCGTCGCGTCGTCGATCTCGTCCCAATTCAGCGGGGCGGAGACCGGGGCATGGGGGCGGGGCCGTACGGAGTAGGCGGAGGCGATCGTGCGGTCGCGGGCCGTCTGGTTGTAGTCGACGAAGATCTTCTCGCCGCGCTCCTCCTTCCACCACTTCATCGTCACGCGGTCCGGCATCCGCCGTTCCAGCTCGCGCCCGCAGGCGATGGCCGCGCGGCGGACCTGGGTGAAGGTCCAGTTCGGCTCGATGGGCACGAAGACGTGCAGGCCGCGCCCGCCCGAGGTCTTGGGCCAGCCGCGCAGCCCGTGCTCGTCGAGCACGGCGCGCAGCTCGTGCGCGGCACGGACCGCGTCGACGTAGTCCGTGCCCGGCTGCGGGTCGAGGTCGATGCGGAGCTCGTCGGGGTGGTCGGTGTCCTCGCGCCGTACCGGCCAGGGGTGGAAGGTGACCGCGCCGAGGTTGGCGGCCCACAGCACGGCCGCGGGCTCGGTCGGGCACATCTCGTCGGCGGACCGGCCGCTGGGGAAGGTGATGTGCGCGGTGGGGATCCACTCCGGGAGGTACTTGGGGGCGCGCTTCTGGAAGAAGGACTCGCCCGTCACTCCGTCGGGGTAGCGCTCCAGGGTCGTGGGACGGTCGCGCAGCGCGCGTGTGATGCCGTCCCCGACGGCCAGGTAGTAGCTGACCATGTCGAGCTTGGTGTAGCCGGGTTCGGGGAAGTACACCTTGTCCGGATTGGACACGCGTACGGTCCGCTCACCGACTTCCAGTTCCACCGCTGCCGCCTTGCTCGCCATGCGAGCCAGCGTAGGGCTCGCCGACATTCCCCGCATACCGGACAATCAGTCCATGGATCTGCCGGTGATGCCGCCCGTGAAGCCGATGCTGGCCAAGGCCGTGAAGAAGATCCCCCCGGGGATGCAGTACGAGGCGAAATGGGACGGCTTCCGCGCCATCGTGCACCGCGACGGCCCGGACCTCGTCATCGGCAGCCGTACGGGCAAGCCGCTGACCCGCTACTTCCCCGAACTGGTCGAGGCCCTGCTGCCCCGGCTCCCGCAGCGCTGTGTGGTCGACGGCGAGATCGTGATCGAGCACGGCGGGCGGCTCGACTTCGACCGGCTCACCGAGCGGATCCACCCGGCCGAATCGCGCGTGCGGATGCTGGCCGAGAAGACCCCGGCCCGGTTCATCGCCTTCGACCTGCTCGCCCTCGGCGACGACTCCCTCCTCGACACCCCGCTCACCGACCGCCGGGCCGCCCTGGAGGAAGCCCTGCGCGGGGTCGACGCCCCCGTCCATCTGGCGCCGGCGACGACCGACCCGGAGGTCGCGGCGCGCTGGTTCGAGCAGTACGAGGGCGCGGGACTGGACGGTGTGATCGCCAAACCGCTGGATCTTCCGTACCGGCCGGACGCCCGGCTGATGTACAAGATCAAGCACGAGCGGACCGCCGATGTGGTCGTGGCCGGGTACCGCTTCCACAAGAGCGGGCCCGTCGTCGGCTCCCTCCTGCTCGGGCTGTACGACGAGGGCGGCACGCTCCAGCACGTCGGGGTCTGCGCCGCCTTCACCGCCAGGCGCCGCGAGGAACTGGTCGCCGAGCTGGAGCCGCTGCGGATGGACCCGCCCGACGGGCACCCGTGGGCGGCCTGGGCGGAGGAGGCCGCGCATGCGGGGGCACGGCTGCCGGGCGCGCCGAGCCGCTGGTCGGGGAAGAAGGACCTCTCCTGGGTGGCGCTGCGACCGGAGCGGGTCTGCGAGGTGGGATACGACCACATGGAGGGCGACCGGTTCCGGCACACGGCCCAGTTCAAGCGGTGGCGGCCGGACCGCGCGCCGGAGTCGTGCGGGTACACGCAGCTGGAGGAGCCGGTCTCGTACGACCTCTCCGAGGTGCTGGCCTAGCCGGCGGCGGCACCGCGCCCCCCAGCGGTCAGCGGTACAGCGCCTCGATCTCGGCCGCGTACGCCGCCGCCACCGCATGCCGCTTGACCTTGAGCGACGGCGTGAGCATCCCGTTCTCCTCGGTGAACTCCCCGGGCACGAGGCGGAACCTGCGGATCGACTCGGCCCGGGAGACGGCCTGGTTGGTGTAGTCGACGGCCTTCTGGACGTCGGCGACCAGCTCGGGATCCTCGCAGAGCGCGGCCATCGGGGTGTCCCCGGGCCGTTTGCGCACGGCCAGCCAGTGCCCGACCGCCTCGGGGTCGAGGGTGACGATCGCGGCGATGTACGGGCGGTTGTCGCCGACGACCAGGCACTGCCCGACCGGCGGGCGGCTGCGCAGCCGGTCCTCGAGGACCGCCGGGGACACGTTCTTGCCGCCCGAGGTGATCAGGATGTCCTTCTTGCGGCCGGTGATGGCGAGATAGCCGTCGTCGTCGAGGGCGCCGAGATCGCCGGTGGCGAACCAGCCGTCCCGCAGCACCTCCTCGGTGGCGTCGGGGTTGTTCCAGTACGCGGCGAAGACGATGCCGCCCTTGATCAGCACCTCCCCGCCGTCGGCGATACGGATCGCGATGCCGGGGACGGGCCGCCCGACGGTGCCGGGGCGGGGCCGCAGGGGCGGGGTGACGGTGGCGGCCGCGGTCGTCTCGGTGAGGCCGTAGCCCTCGTAGACGAGCACCCCGGCGGCGTAGAAGAAGAGGTTGAGCCGCCGGTCGAGCGGGGAGCCGCCGCTGATGGCGTACCGCAGGTTCCCGCCGAGCTCCTTGCGGATACGACGGTAGACGAGGAGGTCGTAGAGCGCCCAGGCGGCCGTCAGCCCGGGTCCGGGGCGGCGGCCCTCGTCCAGGAGACGGCGCAGCGCCGCCTCTCCGAAGCGTACGGCGATGGAGTCGGCGCGGTCGAAGGACGAGCCGCGCCCGAGCTTCTCGGCGGTGGCCCGCCCGGTGTCGTGGATCTTCTCGAAGAGGTACGGCACCCCGACGAGGAAGGTGGGCCGGAACTGCCGTAGTTGGGGCCGCAGTTCGTCCGGCTTGATGCTGGGAAAGTGACCTATCTCGATCCGGGCCATGAGGCAGGCGACCTGGATGGCGCGTCCGAGGATGTGGGCGAGCGGCAGGAAGAGGACCGTCGAGGCCGCCTGACCGGTGACCTCCTTGAAGACCGGGTGCAGCAGCTCCACCGTGCCGGCCGCTTCCGTGTGGAGATTGCCGTGGGTGAGCACGCATCCCTTGGGTCGGCCGGTGGTGCCGGAGGTGTAGCAGACGGTGGCGACGGTGTCCGGTGTGAGCGCCGCGCGGCGTTTGACCACCTCTTCGTCCGGCAACTCCGTGCCGGCGCCCGCGAGTTCCTCCACTCCACCGGAGGCGATCTCCCAGCTCCGGACCGGTTCGGGGAGCGTCGTGGCGGCTTCGAGGAGGGCGGCGGTGTGCTCGGCGGTCTCGGTGACGGCGTGGCGGGCGGCGGAGTCCTGGAGGATCCAGGCGATCTGTTCGGCCGAGGAGGTGGGGTAGACGGGGACGGTCTGCCCGCCGGCGGCCCAGATGGCGAAGTCGAGTACGCACCATTCGTAACTCGTGCGCGCCATCAGCACGACCCGTCCGCCGGGCTCCACCCCCGCGGCGATCAGCCCCTTCGCGGCGGCCTGGACGTCGCCGGCGAACTCGGCCGCGGTGACGGACCGCCAACTCCCTTGGTGTCTGCGGCGTATGACGATCGAGCCGGGGTCATCGGCGGCGTTGACGAACGGGATGTCCGCGGGCGTACCGGTCGGCGGCGGCCCGTCCGGGAGAGGCGTGCGCGCCTCGCGCACGACACCGTTCTCGCGCACGAGCTCGACCGGGAAGCGGTCGAGGAGGTCGCTGCGCCTCTTGGCCTGCTTCAGATCCTTGCGTACGCCCATGGCGGGCTCCTGTTCGCGGCATACGGGCGGGGAGTGACCGGTTCGCTGGACCTACCGGACAGTCAACTTACCCGCGCGTAATGAGATTTCAACCGCCCGCGCACGTTCTCCCTTGAACCATTTCGGCCCGCGACAGCCCCGCCGACCGACCGGCCCCGGGGTGAGATGCTTCACATTCCTGCTTCGCGGATTCGTCACGGGGCAGGGATTCTCGATTCCGCATTCGACGGACGTCCGAGCGATTCGGGTCACCGGCTTCCCCGTGAAGATCGCACCGCGCGCCGCGCACCTGCGAGAACGTTCCGCGCCGCCGCGCGGGCCGCCCGGACCGAGGCTCACGGCCGCTCCGTACACCCGGCCGAGCGGCCTTCCGGCCGTTGCTCCACGGAGACATCCCCGTCGACGAACCCGGAAGCCCATCCTGTACGTATGGAGGGGGAGGCCCCTCCTCGACTCCGGACCCCACAAGGACTGACCCGTGATCACCTCGCCCTCGCCCCTCGTCCCCGTCCCGATCCCCGACCGTGTGGCCGCGATGATCGGTTCCTGTCTGCCGCTGCACGTCCTGCAGGCGGAGGTCGACGCCGACTGCGCGGCGCGCGAGGTGCTCCGGTTCCGTGGGCCGCTGTGTGCCGAGGACCGTGCGGACCGCGAGCACGCCCTGTCCGCCCTCGCCCGGGCCAACAAGGTGCTGGCGAAGCACCACCCGCTGCTGCCGGTGCTCCCCCGCTAGCACCGGCCGGCACCCGCGGGGACGCTCCCGCCGGCGCCTCCGCCGCGAGCACGCTCCCGCCCGGCGCCCCCGCTCCCGCCGGTACTCGCCCGCGAGTCCTGCCCGCCGACGCTCCACCGACAGCCGGCCGCTACTCCGTTCGGGGCGTCGCCCCGCCACCGCACCGGTTCGGCCGTCCCCCACATGCGGGCGGCCCCACCGGGTGTGAGGCTGCGAGAGTGACCACCACCAGCGAAGCCGCGCCCCCGGCAGCCGGGCCCCCGGTGCTCGACAGCCGCCGCCGCAACATCGTCTTCGGCACGATCATGCTCGGTGTGCTGCTCGCCGCACTGGACCAGACGATCGTCGGCACCGCCCTGCCGACCATCGTCTCGGACCTCGGCGGCGCCGCGCACATGTCCTGGGTGGTCACCGCCTATCTGCTGGCCGAGACGGTCGCCACCGCCCTCGTCGGCAAGTTCGGTGATCTGTTCGGACGCAAGGTGATCTTCCAGATCTCCGCGATCATCTTCATCACCGGCTCGTTCCTCTGCGGCCTCGCCACCAACATGACCCTGCTGATCGTCTGGCGCGGACTGCAGGGAATCGGCGCCGGCGGTCTGATGGTCACCTCGCTGGCACTGATCGCCGATGTGATCCCGCTGCGCGAGCGAGGCAAGTACCAGGGCGCGATCGGCGCGGTCTTCGGCGTCTCCACCGTCATCGGCCCGCTCCTCGGCGGGCTCTTCACCGACCATCTGAGCTGGCGCTGGGCGTTCTACGTCAACGTCCCGATCGCGATCCTGGTCGTGATCGCCGCCGCCCGCACGATCCCCTCCGTACGCTCCGCGAGCAAGCCGGTCATCGACTACGCGGGCATCGCGCTGGTCGCGGCCGGCTCCAGCGCCCTGATCCTGGCGACCAGTTGGGGCGGCAACGAATACGCGTGGACGTCCGGCGTCATCATCGGACTCTTCGTCGGCGGAGTGATCGCGCTCGCGCTGTTCTGCTGGGTGGAGACCCGGGCCGCCGAACCGATGCTGCCCATGCGGCTCTTCGCCAATCCGGTGTTCACCGTCTGCTCGGTGCTGAGCTTCGTCGTCGGCTTCGCCATGCTCGGCTCGATGACGTTCCTGCCGTCCTACCTCCAGTACGTCGACGGGGACTCGGCCACCGTCTCCGGCATCCGCACGCTGCCGATGGTCGTCGGTCTGCTGATCGCCTCCATCTACAGCGGCAATGCGGTGAGCAAGACCGGCACCTACCGGATCTTCCCCATCGTGGGCTCTCTGGTGATGGGGGTCGGACTCTTCCTCCTGTCCCTGATGGGCACGGGCACGAGCGCCTGGCTGGAGTCGCTGTACATGTTCGTGCTCGGCGTCGGCATCGGTCTGTGCATGCAGGTGCTCACCATCGCCGTGCAGAACACCGTCGAGTACGCCGATCTCGGCACCGCCACCTCGGGCGTCACCTTCTTCCGTACGCTGGGCAGCTCCTTCGGCACCGCCGTCTTCGGCACGATCTACGCCAACTCCCTGGAGCCCAACCTGGCCCAGGGGGTCCGCGAGGCCGTCGCGATCGCCGGGCCCGGCCAGGACCCGGCCGCGATCGCCCAGGCCGCGACCAGCCCGTCCGGCGTCCACGGCCTGCCGGACGACGTGGCGGCGCCGATCGTGGAGGCGTACGCGGACACCCTGCACACCGTCTTCCTCTGGACGGTGCCGGTCGCCGCGATCGGCTTCGTCGTGGCGCTGTTCCTCAAGCAGGTGAAGCTCCGGGACACGGCGCGGGCCTCCGCACCCGACATGGGCGAGGGCTTCGGCTCCCCCACCACCTCCGGCGATTCGGCCAAACTGCTGGAACTGTCCGTCGGAAGGATTCTCCGGAAGACGGACTTCGACACCGCCCGCCGGATCGTCTCCGACTCCGACACCCGGCTCGACACGGCGGGCGCGTGGGCGGTGATGCAGGTGGAGCTCTACACCCGGATCGTCGGGCACGCCAGCCTCGGGCTCGTCTCGGCCGGCCGGCGGGTGCCTCCGGAGGTCCTGCTCCCGGTCTTCGACCGCATGGTCGACGAGGGGTTCCTGACCCGGGACGGCAGCATCCTCTCGCACACGCCGGCGGGAAAGCGGGAGGCCGAGGTCATCTCGCAAGCCTGGGGCGACTGGCTCAGCGGCCAGGTCGAGCGGGAGCGCGGGCGGCCGAGCGGGCCCGAGCTGCGGGCGGCGACGGACGCCATCGCGAAGAAGCTGATCGCCGAGGACCTGGCGACCGGGCTGCCGGGAGGCCGGCGGGAGCTTCAGGGCGCTACTCGATGAACTCCCCGTCGACATAGACCCAGGCGCCTTCGTGGCGGGCGAAGCGGCTGCGCTCGTGGAGCGCGCCGGGGGCGCCGCCGTGGGTGTAGGAGGCGACGAACGTGACGGTTCCGGTCCGGTGGAAGGCCGTGCCGTCGCCGGTCTCCCGGATCTCGAGGCCGGCCCAGCGCATCGACGGATCGAAATCGACCTCGGCCGGCCGGGTCTGCGGGGCCCAGGTACGCAGCAGATACGCCTCGTCGCGGACGACGAAGGCGCTGTAGCGGGAGCGCATGAGCAGTTCGGCGGTGGGCGCGGCGGCGGATCCGGTGTGGAAACGTCCGCAGCACTCGCCGTAGCGGGCGGTCAGTCCGCAGGGGCAGGGCGAGTCCGCGGTGATGCGTGGGGACGGGGGGTTGTTCTTGCGCGTGGTGCGTCGGGCCATGGGGCCATTGTGTCCTGTGCACCGAGGGGCGGGATCGAGCCATGTGCGCGGGGCGGCTCGCGCGGCTCTTCCGGGGGCAGGGGGGCGACCGTATGCTCCTGCGCCGGACGCGATGGTTACCGCCGGTAAAGGGGTCGGGGCATGGATCGTACGGACGAGAGCGCAGGGAGCAACGGGAGTTCGCGCCGGGTCTTCGTGACGGGCGCCGCGGCCGTCGCCGGGGCGGCCGCCGTCGGAGCCTTACCGGCGACCGGGGCGCGGGCCGCCGAGGCATCGCGGGACGGGGCGGCAAAGGCCGCGCCCCACTCCGTCGCCGTCCTCGGCGGCGGGGTCGCCGGCCTGACCGCCGCCCACGAACTGGCCGAACGCGGCTTCCGCGTCACCGTCTACGAGCGCCGGGCGCTCGGCGGCAAGGCCCGCTCGATGGACGTGCCGGACAGCGCGCGCGGCGCGCGGCGACCGCTCCCCGCCGAGCACGGCTTCCGCTTCATCCCCGGGATCTACCACAACCTCCCCGACACGATGCGGCGCATCCCCTTCCCCGGGAACGCCAACGGCGTCTGGGACAACCTCGTCGCCCCCGCCGAGATGGCCTTCGCCCGCACCGGCCGCGAGGACCTGCGCATCCCGCTGCCGTGGCCCGGCCACCGGCCCGCCGAGCTCACCCTCGACGAGATCCGCCGGGCCCTGACCGCGCTCCTGGAGACGGCCCGCTCCATCCCGCTCCACGAGGCCGCGTACTTCGTCAACCGCTTCCTCGTCTTCCTCACCAGTTGCGACGAGCGGCGCGGCGAGACCTGGGAGGCGACGCCCTGGTGGGAGTTCCTGCGGGCCGAGCGGATGAGCTACGACTACCAGCGCATCCTCGCCGTCGGACTCACCCGCAACATCGTGGCGACCAAGGCCGAGGAGGCCAGCACCCGTACGGTCGCCACGCTCCTGGAGGCATTCGCCTTCAACGCGCTCGGCCGCGGCGCCGACGGGCCCCTCGACCGGATCCTCGACCTGCCCACGAACGAGGCGTGGATCGACCCCTGGGTGACCCATCTGACGGGCCTGGGCGTGGAGTTCCGCGTCGGCTGGACCGTACGGGAGATGGCGTACGACTCCGCCGCCGGGCGGATCTCCGCGGCCGTGATCGAGGACCCGCAGGGGGTGCGCCGCCGGGTGAGCGCCGACCACTACGTCTCCGCGATGCCGGTGGAGCACGCGCGGCGCACCTGGGGCTCCGCGCTGCGGGCGGCAGATCCCCAACTGGCCCGCTGCGACCGGCTGGAGACCGACTGGATGACGGGCATCCAGTTCTATCTGACCGAGCGGGCACCGCTCCTCGCCGGCCACGCCAACCTGATCGACTCCCCGTGGTCGCTGACGTGCATCCAGCAGGCGCACCACTGGCCGACGCGTGACTTCCCCGCCGACTACGGCGACGGCTCCGTCGTCGACTGCCTCTCGGTCGACGTCTCGGAGTGGGACCGGCCGGGGATCCTCTACGGCAAGACGGCCAAGCAGTGCACCCGGACCGAGGTCGCGCGCGAGGTGTGGGCGCAGCTGAAGGCCGGGTTCAACGACACCGGCCGCACGGTGCTGAAGGACGGCGCGCTGCACTCCTGGTTCCTGGACCCGGGCGTGGACGGCCTCGGCACCCCGAACCCGACCAACGACGACCAGCTCCTGATCCACCCGGTCGGCACCTTCCACAACCGCCCGCAGGCCGCGACGAAGGTCCCGAACTTCTATCTGGCCGGCGACTACGTGGCCGTCGACATCGACCTGGCCACCATGGAGGGCGCCAACGCCTCCGCCCGCCAGGCCGTGAACGCGCTCCTCGACCGTACGGGTTCGACGGCCGCGCGCTGCACGGTCAAGCCGCTGTTCCGCGCGCCCGAGCTGGAGGCGCTCAAGCGGCACGACCGGCTGCGGTACCGGCTCGGCCTGCGCAACGCGCTCGACGTGGGGTGATCCGGCGCGCCGCTCAGGGGCGGTAGCGCAGCGGATGGTCCTCGGGGACCTCGACGACGACGATCTCGACGCCGTCGGGGTCCGCGATCCACATCTCGACCAGCCCCCAGGGCTCGGTCACCGGCTCCCGCAGGATCTCGACGTCCCTGCCGAGGAGCTCCTGATGCACGGCCCGGACGTCCGCCACCTGGAGCCAGAGCCGCAGCCGTGACGGGACCTCGGTCGGGGCGGCGCGCCCCGAGACCTCCAGGAAGCCCCCGCCCAGGAAGTAGACGGTGCCCCGGTCGGGCCCGGTGCCGAACTCGCGGTACACCGTGAGCCCGATCAGGTCTCCGTAGAAGCGGCGGGTGCGGTCGGGATCGGTGGGCCGGAGCAGAATCCGGCTGCTCAGTACGTGCACAGCAGTAGCGTACGACCATGAAACTGACGATTCTCGGAGGCGGCGGATTCCGGGTCCCGCTCGTGTACGGCGCCCTGCTCGCGGACCACGCCGAGGGGCGGGTCACCCAGGTGACGCTGCACGACCTCGACGGCGCACGGCTCTCGGCGATCGCCCGGGAGGCGAGGGCGACGGTGATCATGACGTCGCCGGCAC
>NZ_JBHWBS010000101.1:0-20873 GCF_042735655.1 Streptomyces sp. NPDC059567
CACCTTGTGTGTACCGGGCCCCGCGGCGTTTGCGGTGTGCGCTCACGGGCGGGCGCCGGGCGCCGTGTCCGGATCACGGGCGGGCGCCGGGCGCCGCGTCCGGATCGACGTCCGCATCACGGCGCCGGATGCGCCCGAGGAATCATTGCATCAGCGGCGGGCGGGGCTCCTGGGGCCGCTGCGGCCCCTGGGGCCCGTCCTCGCGGATGACCTCGCCCTGCACGACCTTGCCGTCGGGACGCCGCATACGGGCCTGCTGGAAGGCGTCCTGGACGCTGCCGGGAGCGGCGGCGGCGTTCATCCGGCGCTCGGCCGCACGGTCCGCGTAGCGCCCGAGGAAGGAACGCACGGGCGGTACGAGCAGGAGAAGACCGGCCGCGTCGGAGATCAGACCGGGGATCATCAGCAGCAGACCGCCGAGCATCAGGAAGCCGTTGCGGTCGCGCGAGCCGGACCGGTCGCCGACGGCCGGCGCGACGCCCGACTGGGCCGCCTCCTGCGCCTGCTGGAAGGTCTCGGTGAGGTTCTTGAAGGCCCGGCGTCCGGCCCGCTTGATCACCACGGCGCCGAGAATGGCTCCGCCGACCAGCAGACCGAAGACCGTCAGCCCGCCGACCGCGTTCGCCACCACCGTGAGCAGCCAGATCTCGAGGACCAGCCAGGCCGCGAAGGCCGGCGGGAGGAACGTACGCGCGCGGGAGCGCTTGGGGGCCAGGGGAGGCGGTGCGCCGTTGGTCATGCCCCCCAGTGTGCCTGGCCTGTCGCAGGAACGCCGTAAAGGAGAAATCAGTACGACGGGGAGGGATCAGTTCGCGGACTTGCGGCCGATCAGCTTGCCGACCTTGTTCGCACGGGCCGTCAGACCCCAGCCGGTGACCCGCCACAGGGCCTCGACGACGATGTTGCGGCTCATCTTCGAGTCGCCGATCTCGCGCTCAACGAAGGTGATCGGGACCTCGACGACATGGAAGCCGGCGGCGACGGCGCGGCGGGCCAGGTCGACCTGGAAGCAGTAGCCGGCCGAGGCCACGTCCTCCAGGCCCAGGCCCTCCAGGGTCTCCTTGCGGAAGGCCCGGTAGCCGCCGGTGACGTCGCGGATCGGCACGTCGAGCATGACGCGGGAGTACAGACTTCCGCCGCGGGAGATGAACTCGCGGGACTTGGGCCAGTTCACGATCCGACCGCCGGGCACCCAGCGGGAGCCGAGCACCAGATCGGCGCCCTTGAGGGCGGTCAGCAGCCGGGGCAGCTCCTCGGGCTGGTGGGAACCGTCGGCGTCCATCTCGACGAGGACCCCGTAGCCGTGCTCGATGCCCCAGCGGAAGCCCGCGAGGTAGGCGGCGCCGAGCCCCTCCTTGCCCTTGCGGTGCAGGACGTGGACGTGGTCGTCGTCCGACGCGATCTCGTCGGCGAACTTGCCCGTGCCGTCGGGGCTGTTGTCGTCGGCGACGAGGATGTGCGCCTCCGGTACGGCCGCCCGTACGCGCGAGACGATCGGCTTGATGTTCTCCGCCTCGTTGTAGGTCGGAATGATCACCAAGGCTCTGCCGAGCGGGCCGTAACGCCTCTGGCCACCGTCGTTCACTGCTGCCCCTTCGGATACATACGCGAACCCCCACCATAGCGATCCCCGGGCGCGGCTCGGGAGCGGCGGGCTGGTTGCGGGTGTCCATGGGGGTGCACCGGCGTGGCGCGCGGTGTGCGGATCGGGGCCCGGCGCCCTTCGGGCCGACCTGGAACCCGCTGGCTGCGGGTCGACCGAGAGCCGTTGTCTACTGAACGTCCGGGCCCCACCCGGGTCGCACCCTCCGCCGGAGAAACCTTCCCTCGCCCCCGAGGCGCGGGCGCTGAACCTGGTTCCCGGTGATGGTGCGCCGGTGCGGCACACCATTCCTTGACCCAGCGGCGTTCGACGACTGCGTGGAGGTGAACCCGGTCGGACGTCCTGTGGTGGACTCGCCGAACCTACCGGCCGGTGGCCGCTCGCTGTCAACACTCGTTTGACCTGCGAAGATGACCGATACTGCCAGGTCAGTGGGGAAGATCCGCAGGTCGTGGACGAGCCGGTTGATCATCGATCGGCGGTACGAAATGTCCCTATGTCACTCGTTCGGCCGGACGAAGACCGTTTGTCCGAACACCACCGTGCGCAGGCAGACCGGGAGTTCACCGCCGGGGGTCAGATCGGGCAGACCGGGCGTTCCGGAGCGCGGATCGGTCGACCAGCGGGCGACCCGGTCGTCGGGCGCCTGGACCACGAGTTCGTCCGCGCGCCAGATCGCGTAGTCGGCGGGGGCGCCGGGGACGAGCGTGCCGGCGTCGTCGCGGCCGACGGCCCGCCAGCCGCCCCTGGTGTGGGCGGTGAAGGCGGCGCGGACGGAGATCCTGTGCTCGGGGGTGCGGTGGAAGGCGGCCGCGCGGACGGTGCCCCAGGGGTCGAGCGGGGTGACCGGGCTGTCCGAGCCGAAGGCCAGCGGCACTCCGGAGCGGAGCAGGGCGGCGTACGGGTTGAGGGTGCGGGCCCGCTCGACACCGAGGCGCTCGGCGTACATGCCCTCCTCACCGCCCCACGTCGCGTCGAAGGCGGGCTGGACGGAGGCGGTGAGGCCGAGCTCGGCGAAGGCGGCGATCGTCTCCGGGGTGAGCATCTCGGCGTGCTCGACGCGGTGGCGGGCGGCGCGGATCCGGGCGAGGCCGAGCTTCTCGGCGGCGGCGCGGACACCGTCGACCACGGCGGTGACGGCGGCGTCGCCGATGGCGTGGAACCCGGCCTGGAGGCCGACCTCGGTGCAGCCGACGACATGGGCCGCGACCGTGGCGGCGTCGAGGTGGGCGAGGCCGGTGTGGCCGGTGTCCGCGTAGGGGTCGTGGAGGCAGGCGGTGTGCGAGCCGAGCGAGCCGTCGGCGAACAGGTCGCCGGCCGCGCCGACGGCGCCGAGTGCGCGGGCCCGCTCGATGTCGAGGTCGGCCCAGTAGCCGACGACGCGCGGTCCGCCTTCCTCGCGGGCGAGGTCGAGCAGTCCGGTGAAGTCGTCCTCGGAGGAGATCTCGGGGCCGCCGCACTCGTGCAGGGTGCCGATGCCGAGCGAGGCGGCGTGCGCGCGGGCCGCGCGCTGGGCCTCGGTGCGCTGCGCGGGCGAGAGGGCGGCGTAGGCGGCGCGGCGGACGGCGTGGTGGGCGTCGCCGGTCAGCGGCTCGCCGTCGCGGAAGCCGGAGAGCTCGCGGATGCCGGGAACGAGGTCGAGCAGGGCGGTGGTGGCGACGGCGGAGTGGACGTCGATCCGGGTGAGGTAGAGCGGGCGGCCGCCGGTGATCCGGTCCAACTCGTCGCGGTGCGGCGCCCGGCGCTCGGGCCAGCGCGAGGCGTCCCAGCCGTGGCCGATCAGGATCCGGTCGTCGGGGCGGGCGGCGGCGTAGGCCCGGATCTTCTCCGTCGCCTCGGTGAGCGACACGGCAGAGGACAGGTCGAGGCCGGTCAGCGCGAGACCGGCCGCCGTGGTGTGCACGTGCGCGTCGACGAACGCGGGGGTGACGAGCGCGCCTTCGAGGTCGATCACCTCGTCCACGCCGGAGGCGAAGGCATCGGCCGCGCCCTCCGAACCCACCCAGGCGACGTGACCGCGCTCCACCACCATGGCGGTGGCGAAGGGGTCGGCGGGGCTGTGGACGTCACCACCGCGCAGCAGGACGGTGCGGTGCTCGCTGTCAGGAAGGGTCTCGCTCATGGTGACCAGGCTAGAGGCGCGGCGGCACCCGGCCGAACGCCGGGCCCGCGGCCCCCGATCCGCCGGTGGCGGCCTGGTCCTGTCCAGCCGACCTTGCCGGGCTCGCGTGCCCTGGCGCGCACGCTGATCCGGCCTGATCGACCGGACAGGGCCTAGACGCGCGGCGGCCGGGCTTCGTACGGGGTCGACAGGACGACCGTGGTGCGGCTGGAGACGCCGGCCTGGGAGCGGATGCGGCTGAGCAGGTGCTCCAGCTCCAGCGGGGTCGCGACGCGCACCTTGAGGATGTAGTTCTCGTCGCCCGCGACGCTGTGGCAGGCCTCGATCTCCGGGATGTCGGCGAGCCGGTCCGGGGTGTCGTCGGGGGCGCTGGGGTCGAAGGGTTTGACCGAGATGAAGGCGGTCAGCGGCAGCCCGACGGCCTCCGGGTCCACGACGGCGGCATAGCCGCGGATGACCCCGCGCTGCTCGAGGCGGCGGACGCGCTGATGCACGGCCGAGGTGGACAGGCCCGTGGCCTTGCCCAGGTCGGTGTAGCTCATGCGCCCGTCCCTGACGAGCAACTCGACGATCTGACGATCCAGCTCCTCCATGCGGTCAACCTATTGCCCCGGACTGTCATCGGCACAGCCGGGGGCCCTTCGCCAAAGGCATCAATGGGCATCCTCGGGGCACCTGCGACAGGCATGTGACGAAGACCACAGGTTTGCGGCCAGCTCGTTCGAGACCTCACGGTTATGCGCCGGGCCGTATGGGAATTGCTTGCTGTGGTCGAGGCCATCCGAACGTGGTCGACCCACCCGAGGGGGAGATTCTCCATGCAGGAGCCTGTTGATTCGGTCGAGACGACCGACGAGCTCGACGCCTACGACACCTTTGAGATGTACCGGGTGATCTGCCCGGACTGTGTCCAGCCGATCGCGCTGCTCGCGGACGAGGACGTGCTGCCGGAGCACGCGCTGTGCCCGACGCCGTGGAACCCGTTCGTGCTGACGGTCTGCCCCGGCACCGGCCGGGCCGCGGCCGACGCGCGCCCCGCGGACGAGACGCTGGAGGTCCAGGAGCAGGACACCGCGCTCCTGCTGACGCTCCCTCAGAGTCTCGACTGGCGGACGCAGCCCTTCTCGCACGTCGGCGGTCCGGGCTCGCGTCCGATCAAGGTCCCGCAGATGCGGCGCGCGGCGTAGCGACGCCTACCGGTAGCTCCCCCGCACCATCGCCGCGAGCGTGGCGTGGTGCAGGATCAGGCTGTCCGGGTTCTCCGGTACCTGGACCTCTCCGAAGTGCGCCTGGCGGTACGCGACTCTGAGCATCACGATCGCGTGCCGCAGCGCCGCGTAGAGGGTGTGGAAATCCATGTCCCGCGGGGTGTGGCCGGTCAGGTCGGCGTAGCGCCGCTCGACCGCGTCACGGCGCAGGAAGGCGGGCAGCCCGGGCTGGCCGAAGCTCACGGTCAGGTCCTGGAAGAAGCGGTGCAGATAGACGGTCCAGCCGAGGTCGACCTCGCGCGGGGCGAAGGCGGCCATCTCCCAGTCGAGCACGGCCGCGGGCTGGAATCCGTCGTAGACGATGTTCCCGATGCGGGCGTCGCCCCAGTTCAGGACGGCCGGGCCTTCATCGGCCGGCCAGTTCGCCTCCAGCCAGTCGAAGCCGGACTCGATGAGCGGGGAGGGCGCGAGTCCTTCCACCACCCAGGCGTAGTAGGCGCGTTGGGCGTCGACGTGCCGGCGCAGGGGGCTGCCCGTCCCCTCGGGCAGGAGGAACTCCGCCTCCTTCGCGGGGAACTGGTCGTGGAGCCGGGCCAGCACCGAGACGGATTCGGCCTCCAGGTGGGCGCGTTCGGCGTCGTCGGCGGAGTGCAGCCAGTTCCCCTCGTACGTATAGGGCATGACGTCCGGCGGGACCCGGCCCTCGGCGCGGGCCATCACGAAGAACGGGGCACCGAGCGGTCCGGGATCGGGCTCCAGCCACAGCATGCGCGGCACGGGGATGTCGGTGTGCTCCCCGACCAGGCTCATCACCCGGTGCTGCCGCTCCATGTCGTAGACGGGAAAGATCGTGTACGCGGCGGGGTCGGCGGCCAGCCGCAGGGCGCAGCCGCGCACGGGGGCGTCGGGGTGGTCGATGTCGAAGAGCAGGGTCTCGCTGGACATGCCGTTGGAGCCGGGCACGGCGAGGCCGGTGATCCGGGCGCCGGGGAGGATCGGTTCGAGCCAGCCGGTGAGGCGACGGCCGAGTTCCTCGGGGTCACGGGTGGAGGTGCGGGGGCGGGGCGCGGTGGCCATGTGCAAGCTCCTTCTCTTCGGGGCCCGGGTCAGCCGGCGGTGGAGGTGTGGTCGGCGAAGCCGCTCGGGTCGTGGCGGCCGAAGGAGCCGTGCTCGAAGATCCCGTATCCGGTGCGCCCGTCGAGGGTGAAGCGGGCCGCGTGGTCGGTGACGCCGAAGGCGGCCATGGGGTGGGCCGCCGGGTCGGAGAGGTCGTAGACCCTGCGGTCGGTCCAGTCGCGGCCCTGCCAGGTGCCGTGCTGCCAGTCGCTCGCGGGCGGGTAGCCGGCGCCGACGGCGAGCGGTGAGGAGGCCAGGATCTCGACCTCGACCTCCAGGGGCTTGCCCGTCGGGTCGGCGAGGTGGACGACAGCCCGCTCGGGGTGGCGGGTGCCCGGCCGGTAGGTGATGTCCGTGCGGGGCCAGCCGAGTTGGGTGTCGCGCTGCCCGTCGCGGACGACCACGGCCTCGTTGAGGGTGCGGTAGCCGTCGGCGTCCTCCTGCGCGATGACCATCACGAAGCGGTCGTCGAAGCGCATGGGTATCCAGAGCCAGTGAAAGCCCTCGGGCCGGAACTCGTCGGCGCGGCCCGGCTCCTCGCCGGGAATGGGCCGGACGCCCCAGCTGCGGTCACGGGTGCCGGTCCACTCCCCCGGGGTGACGGTGAACTCCTCGCCGCCGGCCCTGAGGGTGCCGGTGCAGTGGCCGGCCTGGACGAAGCGGCGTCCTTCGAGGGTGAGCCGGTCGCCCCGGCGCTGGGTGTGGTGGGGTTCCCAGACGGGCGGGAAGTCCCCGGTCCAGGTGAGGTCGAAGGAGAGCCCCTCGGGGTCGGCGGGGTCGGGGTCGCAGTGCAGGGTGAGCGTCTTCAAGGGTTCGTCGACGGTGATGCGCAGCGGGCCGACGGCGAGGTTCATCCGGTCGTCGCCGAGGGCGTCGGACGCGCGTACGGCATGCAGCCGGTCGCCGGTACGGAGCGTGGCGTAGGCGTCGATGACCCCGGTGTTGGGGTACACGCCGAGCCCGGCGATGAGCAGGGCGCGGCCCTGGTGGTCAAAGACGTGGAAGATGCACCGGTCGTAGGCGTTGCGATCGCCGCTGACGTGGTGCTTCATCGAGAGCGGCGCCTGGTGCACCGGGTACTCGTCGAGCGCGACGGGCCGGTCGTCGACGTGCCGATCCTCGGACATGGCTGACCTCCTGGTCGGCGAGCGGGATCTGACGGTAAGTCAGAAAGCTTGCCGAGGGCCAGAGTCGTGCGGCACCGGATCGATCCCGGGTAGCTCCCGAACTCCCGCTCGATTCAGTCCGGCGGTGACCCCCGGCGGGCCGGGCGCGTTGGGACAGGCATGACCTCGCTGTACACCACCCCGGTCGGGAGCGGACGGCGTCGCCTCGCCGAGCCGCGCATTGAAGAATCGGTTCCGCACCAGGGGACGCACCTCGCCGACCCACCCATCTACAAGGCGCTGCTCAGCCAGTGGGCCAGCCACGGCCGGACCCTTCCGGGCCGCAGCGACCAGGAATGGAACCGGCTGATGGCCGCTCCCGTGTGGGCGGACCGCACCGTACGCGCGAGCGGGGTGAGCGGCACCCTCGTCAGCGGGTCTCTGGTCCGACAAGGTGCCGCGCGATGACCATCCGCTGGATCTGATTGGTTCCCTCGACGATCTGCAGCACCTTCGCCTCGCGCATATAGCGCTCGACGGGGAAGTCCGCGGTGTACCCGTAGCCGCCGAGCACCTGCACCGCGTCCGTGGTGATCCGCATGGCCGCGTCCGTGCAGAAGAGCTTCGCCATCGCCGCCTGCCGCCCGAAGGGCCGCCCCTCGTCCCGCAGCCGCGCCGCCTCCAGGTACAGCGCACGGCCCGCCTCGATCTGCGTCGCCATGTCCGCGAGCAGGAAGCGGAGCCCTTGGAAGTCCGCGATCGGCCGGCCGAACTGACGCCGCTCGCCGGCGTACGAGACGGCCTGGTCCAGAGCCGCCTGCGCGACCCCCACCGCGCAGGCCGCGATCCCGAGCCGCCCGGAGTCGAGGGCGGACAGCGCGATCGTGAAGCCCTGCCCCTCGTCTCCGATGCGGCGGGCGTCACGGATCCGCACCCCGTCGAGGTGGAGCTGCGCGGTGGGCGAGCCCTTCATCCCCATCTTCCGCTCGGGCGCGGCCGTGCTCAGCCCCGTGGCGTCCCCGGGGACCAGGAACGCGGTGATCCCCTTGGGGCCCTCGCCGCCGGTGCGCGCCATGACCGTGTAGAAGTCGGCCACCCCGCCGTGGGTGATCCACGCCTTCGTACCGGTGAGAACCCAGTCGTCGCCGTCCCGGACCGCCTTCGTGCGCAGCGCGGCGGCGTCGGAGCCGGAGGCCGGCTCCGAGAGGCAGTACGCGCCGAGCAGGCCGCCGCCCAGCATCGCCGGAAGATGCGCGGTCCGCTGGTCCTTGGTGCCGAAGTTCGCGAGCGCGTGACAGGACAGGGAGTGGACGCTGACGCCGAGACCGACGGTGAGGCGGGCGGCGGCGAGCTCTTCGAGCACCTGGAGATAGACGGCGTAGGGCTGGTCGCCGCCGCCGTAGTCGGAGTCGTACGGGAGTCCGAGCAGCCCGGAGGCGGAGAGCAGCGAGAAGACCTCCCGGGGGAAGTGGCCCGCGTCCTCCTCCTCGGCGGCGCGGGGCGCGATCTCCCGTTCGGCGATCTCGCGGACCAGGGCGAACAGGTCCCCGGCCTCCTCGGTGGGCAGCCGGCGTTCCACGGTCTGCGGGGCGCGGTCGGGCATGGCGGCGCACTCCTCCCTCTCGGGCGCTGCGACGGCATGCGCGGGTGGCGCGGCGCCGCCGATGGTCACTGCTGCGCCGATGCTGCCCCCGGCGGATCGCACTCGGGGGCGCCCGGCGCCCGTGGCGCAGGGAGTATGCCCGTTCGGCGGCCTCCGGTCACACGGGGCCGCACCTCAGGGCCCTTGCCTCGGGAGGTGAGGTCACATCAGTCCGGCCTGGGTGACGAACATGGCGAGGACGACGACCAGGGTCCAGCCCAGGACGTGCTCGAGGATCTTCGGCCCGTTGTCCTTGGGACCGCCGGTGCGGGCGCGGGACCGTGCGGCGGAGTGGGTGGTGGCGCTCATGGCCACCACAGTGCCAGCGGGGGCGGCCCCGGGGTAGAGACGTTCCTCACGCCCCGGGGTGCGCCGGTCCCGCCTCAGCGGACGCCGACGGCCGCCAATGCCTTGCGCTGGGCGGGTGTCGGCCGGTCGGGGAAGTAGAGGTAGCAGACCCCGCCTGTGCCGGAGACCACTTTCCCGCGAGGTGCAGCTGGAGCGGGTCCGACTGGACCTGCACGCGAAGCTCGGCGAGCCCGTGATCAAGAGCACGCCGAAGGGCGACATCGAGGTGTGGCAGCTGTCCGACGATCCGAAGGCGACCGTCACCTACCGGTCGTTCAGCGGCTCCGGTGGAGCAACCATCGACTACAACGGTGTGGACGGTCTGGGCATGAAACGATTCCACATCCCGCAGCACGGAGATGACTGAGCGATGAAGAACCAGGACGCATACCGAGGCGAGCTGGAGTATCTCATCCAGTACGCGCACGACGACTGGATCGGCTTCTCCGTCGTGAGCGGTTCCGTGGGCAGCCTTCTCGGACGGGGCGCCTCGTTCGAGGAACAGCTGACGCTCCTGCTGCGCATCATCGGCGACCTGTACGACCACGGAGTCCGGGCCGGCGAACTCACTGCGTCGACGGAAGTGCCTTTCTTGCCGTGGCCCCTGGAGAAGGCCGACGCCCTCGCGCGGATCGCAGCGGAGGTACGACGCCTGTCTGAACTGCCCGATTCCGGTGACGTCTGCTGGTTCACGGTGCCGTGATGCCGCAGGCGTCTCTGCGGAAGCCGCCTGCCCGGCAAGTCAGTCGGATGCGTGGCCGGTCGCGACCGCCGGCCCGGAGGCACGCTTCTGTTCGGGCCTCGGCTCCGACAGATGTGCTGCGCACATCGTGGGACCGTGCCATCAGGCGGCTCGATCTGCCCGCATACGACCCGCACGACTTGAGGCACAGGTAGACCACCGCGGCCTCGACGAACGGTATGTCCGTTCACGAGGTGCCTCGCCGGCTCGGACATCGCTCGATCAAGGTCACGGTGGACCGGTACGGCCACCTCACGCAGGACGGGCAGGAGCGCTGCCGTCAGGTCGTCGAGACGACCGTCGGGCCGCACATGCTCACACCAGGCCGAGCGACCGCAGTGCGCGGTGCTGGCTCGGTGCTGGCTTGGTCGGCCAATAGATGTAGCAGACCCCGCCCGTACCGCTTCTGACCTTGCCGTTCGCGTCGTAGCGCTTCGTACGCAGCCAGATGTTCTCCCACTCGCGGCGCCGGTAGACCCTGCGTACGGCCTCGTTGCTGGGTGAGGCGGGGTCGTTGGCGATCACGTCGCCGTCCGCGGTGAAGCCGATGACGGTCATCAGATGGCCGGAAGTGCCGTAGCCGGCGCCGGTCAGCTCCTCCTTGAGGAAGGACTGTGACGTTATGGCCGGAATCCCCGCCCGGATCAGGGCCTCCAGCTCCGTGAGCGAGCGCAGCCGGGTCACGACGGCGTTCATGTCCTGGTAGGTGGCGGCGTAGGCGGCGTTGAAGGGCCAGTTGCCGCAGCCCTCGTACTGGTGGTCGAAGGTGAACCGGGCCGCGTGGCAGACCTGCGGGTCGTCGAAGTCCGGGTTCACCCAGGCCAGGTCCTCGGCGCTGGGCCCGCGGCCCCAGTACTCGACGATCATCTGCGAGGAGGTGGGGCTGCACCATGCCTCGCCGCCGTTGTCGTACTCGGGGTACTGGCCGACGTGGGTGTTCTGCGAGTAGCGCGGGACCGCGAGCTCGCGGTCCAGTCCGGGGACGGAGGCGGGGACGGTGAAGCGGTCGGGGATGTCGGAGGCCATCGCGCCGAGCCGCCACACCGTGGGGGTCAGGGCCGTGCCGGGGGCCCGGTGGAGGGTCAGGCGCAGCTGGTACGAGACCAGGCGCAGCCCGCTCGTCGCGTCGTCGACGGAGAAGGTGTCGGTCCAGATGGAGCTTCTGCCGTCGCTCTGGTCGTCGACCGAGGTCCGCTTGATGTCGCGGTCGCCGGCCGCCCAGCGGCCCATGACGAACCAGGGGGTGGTTCCGGCGTCGTTGTAGGTGCCGCGCAGATCGATCTGGATCCAGGTGCCGGGCGGGGTGTCGGCGTTCCACGAGGCGATGACCTCGGTCGCGGGGACGGTGGAGGTGTGGACCGGGGAGGTCCAGCTCGCGTACTCCCAGGTGGAGGTGGTGTCGGTGTGCGGGTCGGTGTAGTCGAGACGGCCGGCGGGGGTGGCGATCACGAGTCCGGGCCGGTGGCCGGCGACGGCCCGGGTGCCGGCGGAGCTGCCGCAGCGCCAGTCGGTGTACGAGGTCCAGAAGCGGTTGTCGACGAGGCCGGGAGCGGCCATGGCCGTCGCCGGGGCGTCCGCGTCGTCGCGGGCCAGGGCGGTCGCCGGGGCGGTGGAGGCCGCGGCCGTTCCCGCGGCGGCCGCGAGCGCCGCGGCGAGGACGGTTCTGCGCGGGGTGGAGCTGGTCATGGGCGGTGACCCCCAGTCGAGAACGGTTGAGACGAACGGACGGGGCTGTGGGTGCGCGCGAGGCACGGACGCGGGTCGAGTCCGGTGCCGGGCGTGGACCACTATCGCGGCTCGCGGAGGGCCTTTGCCAGTGATTCGACTCGCGTCGCCGCACCAATATTGGTCTCCACCACTGGCGGCGCCACGCCCCTGACCTGCGGCGAACGGCCTTCGCCTACGCTTGCCTCCATGACCGATCCCGACCGCGCCGCCGACGCGCTGCGCAGCCTGCCGCCCTCCTGCGGGCCGGTGCGGCTGGTCGCGGTCGACGGTCACGCCGGCTCCGGCAAGTCCACGTTCGCCGCCCGCCTCGCCGCCCGGCTGGTCGCGCCCGTCCTCCATCTCGACGACCTCGCCACCCACGAGGAACTGTTCGCGTGGACGGACCGGATGCGGGACCAGGTCCTCGGGCCCCTCTCGCGGGGCGAGACCGCGCTCTATCACCCGTACGACTGGAATCTGCGGGCCTTCGGCCCGCCTCGGGAGCTGCCCCCGGCGCCGGTCGTCCTCGTCGAGGGTGTCGGCGCGGGGCGGCATGCACTGCGGCCGCATCTCGCCGCGCTCCTCTGGATGGAACGGGGCCCCGAGGAGTCCTGGGTACGCGGCCGGGACCGCGACGGACCGGCGCAGTCCGCTTTCTGGGACGGCTGGACGGTGGCGGAGACTCGCCATTTCGCCACGGACCCTTCGAGGCCCTTCGCCGACACGCTGGTACGGGAGTGTTCTGAGGGGTACGAGTGGCTTCCTGGGCCCTCTGTGGCAGCGAGCCCGAACCACATCCTCACGGAGCGTGACGGATCCCGCCTCCGGAAATGAGTAGCCGGAAGCCCACTTCCGCAAGTGCCTCAACTCACCTTGACCCAAGGGGCGTACTGGTCTTACGTTCTCAATGTGCGGCTTTTCGAAGTCGCCGCGGACGCGAAGCCCCCGGTTGTTCCCCCGTGATCGGGGGCTTCGTTCTGCCCTGATCATCCCCTTTCTCCGGCCCGTTGCCGACCCTGATGCTTACCCAGGGTCACGGCTACCGGATCATGCACTTCTCCTTCGTCGCGCACGCTCTGTGCAGGTACGATGCCCCTCGGTGGGGTCATATCCCGTCCACGAGAAGGCGGTTCTGTACGGCTTCCGGCGGGCGCCCGCCCGCCGGGACAGCAACGGGGGCACGTTTTGTGGGGGACCCGATGGACATCGGCACGCAGGGCGGACAGGCCCCGGCCGAGCTCGCCTGGCTGCGGGGAGTCGACGCCTACACGATGGGCGCCTATCCGCAGGCGGAGGAAGAGTTCCGAACGGCGGTACGCGTCGATCCCGGCATGGCGGACGCCTGGCTCGGGCTGCACGCGCTGCGCGTGGACACCACCACCGCGCTGCTGCGGATGTACCGCAACCGCGACCGCTTCGGAGAACAGCGCGCCCGGCACCGCCGGACACTGAACTCCTGGTACTGGCTCGGCTGGTGGGTGCAGCCGGTGCTGGAGAGCCCGCGCGATCTACTGCTCGCGCATGCCTCGCACTGGCTGGACGGACGCCATGTGCCGGAACTGGACCGGGCGTTGGCGGGGCTGCCACCGGTCGACACCGATCCCCAGGTCCGCTTCCTGCATGCCTGCCGGTCCTATCTCGTCAAGGACTGGGACCAGTTGGTCCGGCACACCGAGTCGCTGGTGAACGATCCCCTGCTCGGCATCGAGGCGGGACTCTTCGGCGGAATGGCCCGGGTGCGCCTGGAGATGTACAGCCAGGCGGAACCGCTGCTGTCGGCGGCGCTGATGCGGTGCCGCAGCGAGCAGCCGCAGCGCAAGGAGCTGCGCTACTGGCTGGCCCGCGCGCACGAGGGCACCGGACGGAGCGCCGCCGCCCTGCCGCTCTACCGGGCGGTGCACCGGATCGACCCGGCGTTCATGGACACGGCCGCCCGGCTCGCGGCGATCACCGAATACGACGGGTTCGAAGGCCCGGACGACCCCGCGGGGCTCGCCACGGTAGCCCTCGGCGGCGTCGGACAGGACACGGCCGACGCGACACAGACCGACCCCGAGGGGACGGCCCCCGACGCGCTTCGGCTGGGCTCGGAGCCCGGCCCCCCGCCCGCTGCGGGCGGACCGCCCGAACCCCCGGACGTCGTACGGCAGAAGGCGGTCATCCCCCTGCAGCCGGCGCCGCCCCGCTTCCCCGCCAGCCCCACGGACCCGGCGCTGCTCGCCGAGGCGCTCGCCGAACTGGAGCGCATGGTCGGGATGGAGCCGGTGAAACGGCAGGTCAAAGCGTTGTCGGCGCAGCTGGAGATGGCCCGGCTGCGGGCCGGGCAGGGTCTCCCCGTCCAGCCGCCGAAACGTCACTTTGTCTTCTCCGGCCCCTCCGGCACCGGAAAGACCACCGTCGCCCGGATCCTCGGACGGGTCTTCTACGCCCTCGGGCTGCTCGGCGGCGATCATCTCGTGGAGGCCCAACGCGCCGATCTGGTCGGCGAGTTCCTCGGCCAGACTGCGGTCAAGGCGAACGAGCTGATCGACTCGGCGATCGGCGGGGTCCTCTTCGTCGACGAGGCGTACTCCCTCTCCAACACCGGCTACAGCAAGGGTGACGCGTACGGCGACGAGGCCCTTCAGGTGCTCCTCAAGCGCGCCGAGGACAACCGGGACCACCTGGTCGTGATCCTGGCCGGCTACCCCGAGGGCATGGACCGGCTGCTCGCCACCAACCCGGGGCTGTCCTCGCGCTTCACGACCCGGGTCGACTTCCCCTCGTACCGGCCGCTCGAACTGACGGCGATCGGGGAGGTGCTGGCGGCGGCGAACGGGGACTGCTGGGACGAGGAGGCGCTGGACGAGCTCCGTTCGATCAGCGGTCATGTCGTCGACCAGGGCTGGATCGACGAGCTCGGCAACGGCCGCTTCCTGCGCACGCTGTACGAGAAGTCCTGCGCCTACCGGGACCTGCGGCTGTCCGGCTATCCGTGCACCCCGACCCGCGACGATCTGGCCACGTTACGCCTGGCCGACCTGATGCAGGCCTATGGCGAGGTCCTCTCGGGCCGCGGACCGACGGCCCGGGGGCCCCAGGAGCCACCGGGCATGTGACGGCGGTCGGTGGCCCGCCGGACGCGTTTCGCCCGGCGGGCCGCCGTCAGCCCGCCAGTGCCTGGGCCGAGCGCTCGGGGCGCTGTTCGCCGAGGGGCACGGCGGTGAGCACCTCGGTGCGGTGCGCGGGGTCACGGACCTCGCCGACCAGCGTCTCCAGCACGTCCTCCAGCGCGACAAGACCGAGGACGCGGCCCGATCCGTCGGCGACCTGCGCGAGGTGGGTGGCCGCGCGGCGCATCACCGTGAGGGCGTCGTCGAGCGGCAGCTCGGCCCGGACCGTCGCCATGGGGCGCCAGATGTGCTGGGGCACCGCCCGTTCCCGCTCCTCCAGGTCGAGGACGTCCTTGACGTGCACGAAGCCCATGTACGTCCCGCGCCCCTCGGCGCACACCGGGAAGCGCGAGTAGCCGGTGCGCACGGTGAGCTCCTCGATCTCCCGCGGGGTGACGGACGGGGTGACCGTCACCAGGGTGGCCGGGGCGATGAGGACGTCCGTCACCGGGCGGCTGCCCAGTTCGAGGGCGTCCTCGAGCCGCTCCTGCTCCGCCGGGTCGAGCAGTCCGGCCAGACCCGCGTCCTCGACCAGCCGGCCGAGCTGCGCGCTGGTGAAGACCGCCTCCACCTCGTCCTTGGGCTCGACGTGGAAGGCCCGCAGCACGAGCCGGGCACAGGCGCCGAGCGCCCGGGTCACCGGCCGGCAGATCCGGGCGAATCCGACCAGGCCGGGGCCGAGCCACAGCGCGGTCCTCTCCGGCGCGGCCATCGCGAGGTTCTTCGGGACCATCTCGCCGATGACGAGGTGGAGGAAGACGACCGCGGCGAGCGCCAGGACGTACCCCAGTGGATGGATCAGCCCGGCGGGCACGTGGACGGCGTGGAAGACCGGTTCGAGGAGGTGCGCCACGGTCGGCTCGGCCACCGCGCCCAGGGTCAGGGAGCAGACCGTGATGCCGAACTGGGCGGCGGCCATCATCTGCGGCAGGTTCTCCAGGCCGAAGAGCACCTTGCGGGCCCGCTTGCCGGCGAGCGGCTCGATCTGGCTGCGGCGTACGGAGACGAGTGCGAACTCGGCGCCGACGAAGAAGCCGTTGGCCACCACCAGCAGGGCGGCGAACAGCAGTTGGACCATGCTCATCGGACGGCCTCCGTCACCAGGGGCAGTTCGGCGGTCCTGACGATCCGTACCCGCTCGGCGCGGTAGCGGTCCACCTGCCGCACCGAAAGCCGCCAGCCCGGGAGTTCGGCCCGGTCCCCGGGGGCCGGGATACGTCCGAGGAGATCGGCGACGAGCCCGGCGACGGTCTCGTACGGCCCGTCGGGCACATCGAGACCTATCCGGTGCAGGGTGTGGACCCGGCAGGAGCCGTCGGCCTCCCAGGCGGGCCGGCCGTCCTCGGCGGCCACGGCCGCCAGCTCGGGCCGCTCGTCTGTCGCGGTGTCGTGCTCGTCGCGGACCTCGCCGACGAGCTCCTCCACGATGTCCTCCAGGGTGACGACGCCCGCCGTGCCGCCGTACTCGTCGACGACGACGGCGATCGGCTGCTCCCGGCGCAGTCGCTCCAGGAGCGCCTGGGCCGGCAGGGTCTCCGGGACGAGCAGCGGCGGTACCGCGATGCGGCCGACCGGGGTGCGCAGCCGCTCGTGCAGGGGCACGGCGAGCGCGTCCTTGAGGTGGACCATGCCGACGATCTCGTCGATGCGTTCGCGGTAGACGGGGAAGCGGGAGAGACCGGTGGCCCGGGTGAGGTTGAGGACGTCGGCCGCGGTGGCGTCCGACTGGAGCGCGCTCATCCGCACGCGCGGGGTCATGACCTGTTCTGCCGTGAGCCCGCCCAGGGACAGGGTCCGTACGAAGAGGTCGGCGGTGTCCTGTTCCAGCGCGCCCGCCCGGGCCGAGTGCCGGGCCAGCGAGACCAGCTCGCCGGGGGTACGGACCGAGTCCAGCTCCTCGGTGGGCTCGACGCCCAGGAGCCGGACCAGCCGGTTGGCGACCCTGTTCAGCAGGGCGATCACCGGCCGGAAGGCGGACGAGAAGAGGTGCTGGGGGCCGGCCACGAACCGCGCCACCTGGAGCGGGCGGGAGACCGCCCAGTTCTTGGGGACGAGTTCGCCGATCACCATCTGGACGGCGGAGGCGAGCAGCATGCCGATCACCACGGCGACACCGGAGACGGCGCCCTCGGGCAGTCCGGTCGCGGTGAGGGGCCCGTCGAGGAGCTGGGCGAGGGCGGGCTCGGCGAGCATTCCGACGACGAGCGAGGTGATCGTGATGCCGAGCTGGGTGCCGGAGAGCTGGAAGGACAGCTCGCCGAGGGCCTTGACGACGGTGCGGGCGCGCCGGTCACCGGCGGCCGCCGCCCGTTCGGCTTCGGGGCGTTCCACGGTGACGAGGCCGAACTCGGCCGCCACGAAGAAGCCGTTGGCGAGGATCAGGAGGAAGGCTGCGGCGAGCAGCAGAAGCGGGATGATCATGCCGCCGCCTCCGTGGAGGGGGCGGCGCAGGTACTACCGGACGATCCGTCCATTGCCGGGGGGAGTCACTCCTCGGGTCGCAGGGTGGCCCCGCGGGCCGCGGCAGCGGCCCTGCACATGCGAGGCGGTGGTGCCGCTCGGCACCACCGCCTCCAGAGTAATCACGCCGACCCCGCCGAGGGCAGGGGGTCGGCCCCCGTTCGGGGGACGCGCGGACCCGTCGGGCTCAGCTCGCGTCGGCTCCGGTGCCGCGGCTGTCGGCCAGCGCACGCAGCGCTCGGGCGTCGCGGATGGCCTGCTCCTTGGCGATGCCGGGCTGGATTCCGAGCGCGGGCATGCTCGTGCCGTCACTCAGGTCCAGGAAGACCCAGGCGTCGCCCGGCCGCAGGTTGACCCGCAGGATCTCGGCCCACGCGAGTCGGCGCGTCCGGGTGATGTTGACGACGGTGACGCCGTTGTCGTCGGCGACGACCTTGGGGCGGCTGAGCAGCGTCAGCACTCCGAGGAAGAGGGCCGCGGTGAGGATGAAGCTCGCGCGCTCCCCCGGCCCCAGCTTCTCCAGCATCATCGCGACGGCGGTGATGACGGCGAACATCACCGTCCCGATCGTCAGCAGGACCACTCGGGTGCGGGCGGGCCGGAAGGTGACCGGAAGGGTGGGGACGGGTGCATCGGACATCGGTTCGTCGTTCCTTCGTGCCTGCGGGAGGGTCAGAGGCGGCAGGCGTGGATGGCCGTCGTCAGGATGGCGCGGGCACCCAGCTCGTACAGGTCGTCCATGATCCGCTGCGCCTCCTTCGCCGGGACCATGGCCCGGACGGCGACCCAGCCCTCGTTGTGCAGGGGGGAGATCGTGGGCGACTCCAGGCCCGGGGTGAGGGCGACGGCCTGCTCCAGGTGCTCGGCGCGGCAGTCGTAATCCATCATCACGTACGACCGGGCGACCAGGACGCCCTGGAGGCGGCGCAGGAACTGCTGGACCTGCGGCTGGTCGGCGTCGGCGCCGTTGCGCCGGACGACCACGGCCTCGGACTTGAGGATCGGCTCGCCGATGACCTCCAGGCCGGCGTTGCGCAGGCTGGTGCCGGTCTCGACGACGTCGGCGATGATCTGCGCGACTCCGAGCTGGATGGCGGTCTCGACGGCGCCGTCGAGGTGGACGACGGAGGCGTCGATCCCCTGGTCGGCGAGGTGCTTGGCGACGATGCCCTCGTAGGAGGTGGCGATCGTCATCCCGTGGAAGTCCTCGGGGCCGTTCGCGGTGCCGGGCCGGGTGGCGTAGCGGAAGGTCGACCGGCCGAAGTTCAGCGGGAGGATCTCCTCGGCGTTGGCTCCGGAGTCGAGCAGCAGGTCCCGGCCGGTGATGCCGATGTCGAGCTTCCCGGAGGCCACGTAGATCGCGATGTCCTTGGGGCGCAGGTAGAAGAACTCGACCTCGTTCTCGGGGTCGATGACCACGAGCTCCTTGGACTCCTTGCGCTGCCGGTAGCCGGCCTCATGGAGCATCGCCGACGCAGGTCCGGACAGTGAACCCTTGTTGGGGACGGCGATGCGCAGCATGGGATGAGCTTCCTTTGCCTGAGAGTGTTGGGGAGGGTGTGACGTATGCGCTCAGAGGTGGGCGTAGACGTCGTCGAGGGAGATCCCGCGGGCGACCATCATCACCTGGACGTGGTACAGCAGCTGCGAGATCTCCTCGGCGGCGGCTTCCTTGCCCTCGTACTCGGCGGCCATCCAGACCTCGGCGGCCTCCTCGACGACCTTCTTGCCGATGGCATGGACGCCCTTGTCCACCAGTTCCGCGGTGCGGGAGGTGGCCGGGTCGCCGTTCTCGGCCTTGAGCTTGAGCTCGGCGAAGAGCTCTTCGAAGGTTTTGTTCGCCATGATGGTCCTAAGAGTACGGGGTAAGGGTCGCGTACTTAGCGCCAGGGTTCGCTGACCGTGCGCAGCGTCGTCGCGGTGGCGACGGCGGCGGTGACGGCCTCGTGGCCCTTGTCCTCGCGGGAGCCTTCGAGGCCGGCCCGATCGAGGGCCTGCTCCTCGTTGTCCACGGTCAGGACGCCGAATCCGATGGGTACGCCGGTGTCGATCGAGACCTGGGTGAGGCCGTGGGTGACGCCCTGGCACACGTACTCGAAGTGCGGGGTTCCGCCGCGGATGACGACGCCGAGGGCCACCACGGCATCGTAGCCGCGACCGGCGAGGACCTTCGCCACCACCGGCAGCTCGAAGCTGCCGGGGACGCGCAGCAGCGTCGGCTCGTCGATGCCGAGCTCGTGCAGGGCCCGCAGGGCTCCGTCGACGAGTCCGTCCATGATCTTCTCGTGCCACTGCGCCGCGACGACCGCGACCCGGAGGTCGCCGCAGTTCTTCACGCTGAGGACGGGTGCGCCCTTGCCGCTCATGTCTCTCCTAGCTCGGTGCTGATCGCTGACTTACTGGTTGCCGCAGGTGGACGCGGTCTCCGCGTCCAGCCAGGGCAGGTCGTGCCCCATCCGGTCCCGCTTGGTGCGCAGGTAGCGGAGGTTGTGCTCGCCCGCCTTGACCGGCATGGCCTCGCGGTCCTCGACCTTCAGGCCGTGCCGGGTGAGGGCGGTGATCTTGTCGGGGTTGTTGGTCATCAGCCGCACACTGCGGACACCCAGATCGCCGAGGATCTGCGCGCCGGCCGCGTAGTCGCGGGCGTCGGCGGGCAGGCCCAGTTCCAGGTTGGCGTCGAGGGTGTCGCGGCCGCGCTCCTGGAGCTCGTACGCCCGCAGCTTGGACAGCAGTCCGATGCCGCGGCCCTCGTGGCCGCGCAGATAGACGACGACTCCGCGGCCGGTCTCGGTGATGCGGTCCATGGATGCCTGGAGCTGCGGGCCGCAGTCGCAGCGCAACGAGTGGAAGATGTCGCCGGTCAGGCACTCGGAGTGGACCCGGACCAGGACGTCCTCGCCGTCGCCGATCTCTCCGTGGACGAGGGCGACGTGCTCGACGCCGTCGACGGTGGAGCGGTAGCCGTACGCGGTGAACTCGCCGTGCGCGGTCGGCAGCCGCACCTCGGCCTCGCGGCGGACCGTCGGCTCTGCGGAGCGGCGGTACGCGATGAGGTCCTCGATCGAGATGATGGTGAGGCCGTGCTTGCGGGCGAACGGGACGAGCTCGGGCAGGCGCAGCATCACGCCGTCCTCGCCGGCGATCTCGACGATCGCACCGGCCGGGCGCAGGCCCGCGAGGCGGGCGAGGTCGACGGCGGCCTCGGTGTGGCCGTTGCGGGCCAGGACGCCGCCGGACTTGGCACGCAGCGGGAAGATGTGGCCGGGGCGGACGAAGTCACCGGGCTCGTGCTCGCCGCTCGCCAGCATCCGCAGCGTGGTGGCGCGGTCGGCGGCGGAGATGCCGGTGGTGACGCCGTGGGCCGGCGCCGCGTCGACGGAGACCGTGAAGGCCGTCCGCATCGACTCGGTGTTGTGCTCGACCATCTGCGGGAGCTGGAGGCGCTCCAGCTCGTCGTTCTCCATGGGGGCGCAGATCAGGCCCCGGCACTCGCTCATCATGAAGGCGACGACCTCGGGGGTGGCCTTCTCGGCGGCGATGACGAGGTCGCCCTCGTTCTCGCGGTCCTCCGACTCCACGACCGAGACGGGGCTGCCCGCCGCGATATAGCCGATTGGCGGAAGGAGCCGCGAGTCGGGAAAGACGGGGAACTCCCAGATCGGCAGCC
>NZ_JBHWBS010000101.1:20883-28665 GCF_042735655.1 Streptomyces sp. NPDC059567
AAGTGTTAATTATTTTGCGCTCATACGGGGGGGTGGCTGTGCTGGGGGGCTTTGGGGGGTGGCCCTGCTTTCGCTGGTCAACTCTGTCCTCGGACGACGACGGGCCTGCCGGCGGCGATGTCGCGGATGGCCTGCTCGACGGGGTCGAGGGACAGGTCGGTGACGTCCCAGATCGGCAGCGCACTCATGCCGTGGCTCCTTCCAGAGCGGGGGTGGTGCGCGTCCGGAGCCACCAGTCGCGCATGCCCCAGATGACGAGGGCGAAGTAGATGACGTAGACCAGGCCGGAGAAGGCGAGGCCGCTGTTGAAGGCAAGGGGGACGCCGACCAGGTCGACGAGGAGCCAGGCGAACCAGAACTCGACCAGGCCGCGGGCCTGGGCGACCATCGCGACGAGCGTGCCGACGAAGATGTACGCGTCGGCCCACGGGCTCCAGGAGAGCGACGGGTAGAGGGTGAACAGGCCGCCGACGGCGAGGGTGCCGAGGACCGCGCCGGCGAGGAGCAGTCCGCGCTCCTTCCAGGTCGCGAAGCGGACGGCGATGGAGCCGTCCTGGGCCTGCTGCTTGCCCCGGTTCCACTGCCACCAGCCCCAGGCGGCGACGCCGATGACCAGGAGCTGCTTGCCGACACCGCCGCTGAGGTGGGCGGAGGCGTAGGCGCCGACGAGGATGACGCCGGAGAGCAGCTGCGCGGGCCAGGTGAGTATGGAGCGCCGCCAGCCGAGCGCGAGGGCGATCAGACCGATCGTGTTGCCGATCATGTCGGACCACATGATGTGCTGACCGAAGGCGGTGAAGGCCTCGGAGTTGAGCCAGCTCACTTGACGTTCTCCTTGGCGTTCGGGCCGAGCAGTCGCTCGACGTACTTGGCGATCACGTCCACTTCGAGGTTGACCGGGTCGCCGCTCTGCTTGATGCCGAGCGTGGTCAGCGCGAGGGTGGTGGGGATGAGGCTGATGGTGAACCAGTCGTCGGCGGCCTCGACGACGGTGAGGCTGACGCCGTCGACGGTGATGGAGCCCTTCTCGACGACGTAGCGCGAGAGGTGTGCGGGCAGGGCGACCTTGACGATCTCCCAGTTCTCGGACGGGGTCCGGTCGATGATCGTGCCGGTGCCGTCGACGTGTCCCTGGACGATGTGTCCGCCGAGGCGGTCGCCGACGGCCATCGGACGCTCCAGGTTGACGCGGGAGCCGACCTCGAGGGCGCCGAGCGAGGAGCGCAGAAGCGTCTCCTCCATCACGTCGGCGGTGAACTCGCCGCCGCCGAACTCGACGACCGTGAGACAGACACCGTTCACGGCGATGGAGTCCCCGTGCTTGGCGCCTTCCGTGACCAGGGGTCCACGCAGGCTGAAGCGGGAGGCGTCGGCCAGCTTCTCGACGGCGGTGACTTCGCCCAGTTCTTCGACGATTCCGGTGAACACGGTCAGGCTCCCTTGAGGGTCGCGGTGATGCGGAGATCGGGTCCGATGCGCACGGTCTCGGTGACGTCGAGCCGCAACGCTTCGGTGATGGTGGTGATTCCGGCGTCGGCGAGGGCGTTCGGGCCGGCGCCGAGGAGGACGGGGGCGAGATAGCCGACGACCTGGTCGACGGCTCCCGCGGCGACGAAGGCGCCGGCCAGGGTCGGCCCGCCTTCGAGGAGGACGGAGCGGACGCCCTGCTGGTGGAGCATGGCGAGGAGGTCCGGGATGTCGAGGCCGCCGCCAGGGGCGCGGGACAGCCGCCACGTCTCGGGGAAGTGGGCGGTGTCCTCCAGGAGGACGTCCTCGGCCACGGCGA
Source organism: Streptomyces sp. NPDC059567 (assembly GCF_042735655.1). Lineage (NCBI taxonomy): Bacteria > Bacillati > Actinomycetota > Actinomycetes > Kitasatosporales > Streptomycetaceae > Streptomyces > Streptomyces sp. NPDC059567. The sequence continues at coordinate 22,670 of NZ_JBHWBS010000101.1, forward strand.
TCACGGTGCGGGCCGCGTCGTCGAGGACCCGGGCGCCGGGCTTCACGGCGCTCGCCTCGGTGTCGACGACCACCCGCAGCGGCTGGTCGGCGCCTTCGATGCCCCGTACGGCCAGGTGGGGGTCGTCGGTGCGGGCGGTGCCGGAGCCGACGACGACGGCGTCGGACTCGGCGCGCAGCCGGTGGACGTCGGCGCGGGACTCGGCGGAGGTGATCCAGCGGGAGGTCCCGTCGGCGGCGGCGATCCGGCCGTCGAGGGTGGCGGCGTACTTCCAGCGGACGAAGGGGCGGCCGAGGCGTACGGAGGTGAGCCAGGCGATGTTGCCCGCCTCTGCCTCGTTCTCCAGAAGGCCCTGCTCGACGTCGACGCCGGCCGCGCGCAGGGTGTCGGCACCGCCCGTGGCCTGCGGGTTCGGGTCGCCGACCGCGTACACGACCCGGCTGATCCCGGCCTCGACGAGCGCTTGAGCGCAGGGGCCGGTGCGGCCGGTGTGGTTGCAGGGTTCGAGAGTGACGTAGGCAGTGCCGCCGCGGGCGCGCTCGCCGGCCGTGCGCAGGGCGTGGATCTCGGCGTGCGGGCCGCCGGCGCGCTGATGAAAGCCCTCGCCGACCTGGTGTCCGGAGGCGTCGAGGATGACGCAGCCGACGATCGGGTTGGGGCTGGTGGAGCCGAGACCACGGGCGGCGAGCGCGATGGCGCGTCGCATGGCGGTGATGTCGGTCGGCTCTGCCACCGGGTCCTCCTGCCTCTTCGGGCACGGACTCCGGGGCCTGTCGATGACGACAGAGAGCGGGTACGACGCTACGCACAGGGATGCCAAGGCCGGACAGACCGGTCGCCGACGAGGGCGACCAGCGGCGATACGGCCGAAGCGCCCCCTTGATAGGGTCGCCCGCCGCGCACTGCCTCCCATCCGGACTTTCACCGTCGGTCCAGGAATTTCACCTGGTCAACCGGCCGCTGGCTGCGGACGGGTCGCGGACTATACCGCCGGTTCGGAATTACACCGACCCCGGAGTGCGCTGCTGCTGATACAGGGCCAGTCTGCCACGCCCGATCGTCGGCCATGCGAGTGAGGCCCTGTGGGCTGGCTCACAGCATCCCATGGACCCCTTCGTTGGTCCAGACCTATTGACGCACTGGTCTAGTCCTCTTAATCTCCGTGTCACCTCCGAGGCACGGCCCGCGGTGTGCGCACTCCACGGGCCCAACACGACCCACCCCTTTGTTCGTTGTGTTCTTTCACCTCCCCAGGAGGAACCGATCGTGTTGTCCCCCACGAAGACGAGGGTCTCGCTGCTCGCGTCCGGCGCCGCCGTCGCCGGTCTGCTGATCAGCTCCCTCGCGGGCGGTGTCTCGTACGCCGCCGACCACGAGGGCTGTCGCCCGGACGGGCTGTACAAGACCCCCGGCGTCGACGTCCCGTACTGCTCGGTCTACGACACCGAGGGCCGCGAGAAGATGGGCGCGGACCACCAGCGCCGGGTCATCGGCTACTTCACCGGCTGGCGCACCGGCAAGAACGGCGAGCCCGCCTATCTCGCCAACAACATCCCGTGGGACAAGATCACCCACATCAACTACGCCTTCGGACACATCGGTTCCGACAACAAGCTCTCCGTCGGCACGGACGGCCCGAACAACGCGGCCACCGGGATGACCTGGCCCGGTGTCGCCGGCGCGGAGATGGACCCGGCGTACGCCTACAAGGGCCACTTCAACCTGCTCAACAAGTTCAAGAAGCAGCACCCGGACGTCAAGACGCTGATCTCGGTCGGCGGCTGGGCCGAGACCGGCGGCTACTTCGACGACAACGGAAGCCGCGTGAACTCCGGCGGCTTCTACTCGATGGCCACCAACGCCGACGGTTCGGTCAACCAGGCCGGGATCGACACGTTCGCGGACTCGGCCGTCTCCTTCATCAAGAAGTACGGCTTCAACGGCGTCGACATCGACTACGAGTACCCGACGACGATGAAGGACGCCGGAAACCCGCTCGACTGGCAGCTCGCCAACGCGCGCCGCGCGGGCCTCGTCCAGGGCTACGCGGCCCTGATGAAGACGCTGCGCGAGAAGCTCGACCGGGCCGGCGCCGCCGACGGCAAGCACTACATGCTGACGGTCGCCGCGCCCTCCTCCGGCTATCTGCTGCGCGGCATGGAGACCTTCCAGATGCAGAAGTATCTGGACTACGTCAACATCATGTCCTACGACCTGCACGGCGCCTGGAACGAGTACGTCGGCCCCAACGCCTCGCTCTTCGACGACGGCAAGGACGCCGAGCTCGCGGCCGCCGGGGTCTACGGCTCCCAGCAGTACGGCGGCGTCGGCTACCTCAACACCGACTGGGCGTACCACTACTTCCGCGGCTCCATGCCGGCCGGCCGGATCAACATCGGCCTGCCGTACTACACCCGCGGCCACAAGAACGTGCAGGGCGGCACCGACGGCCTGTGGGGCAAGGCGGCGGCGACCACCTGCCCGGCCGGCGCGGGCCTGACCAAGTGCGGTGACGGCGCCGTCGGCATCGACAATCTGTGGCACGACAAGGACACCAACGGCGCCGAGTCCCCGGCCGGCTCCAACCCGATGTGGCATGCCAAGAACCTGGAGAAGGGGATCGTCGGCGACTACGTCACGCAGTACGGCTTCCCCGCGAACACCACGCTGACCGGCACCTACGCCCGCAAGTACGACTCGACCCTGGTCGCGCCGTGGCTGTGGAACGCGCAGAAGAAGGTCTTCCTGTCCACGGAGGACGAGCAGTCGGTGGCCGCCAAGGCCGACTACGTGGTCAGCAAGGGCATCGGCGGCACGATGGTCTGGGAGATGGCCGGCGACTACGCCTGGAACGCGGGCAAGGGCCAGTACGAGATGGGCTCCACGCTCACCTCGCTGATGTACGACAAGTTCAAGGCGGCCGCCCCGTACGGCGCGAAGAAGTCGAACGCCGCGCTGCCGACGCAGGCCGTGAACGTCGGCGCGGAGTTCACCGAGTTCAAGCTGGGCGACTCCAACTACCCGATCACCCCGAAGATCAAGATCACCAACAACACGGCCACCGCGCTGCCGGGCGGCACGGAGTTCCAGTTCGACTACGCGACCGCGGCGCCGGGCAACGCCTCCGACCAGTCCGGATTCGGTACGAAGGTGATCAGCAGCGACCACACGGGCAACAACGTGGGCGGCTTGAAGGGCGACTTCCACCGAGTGTCGCTGAAGCTTCCGGCCTGGCAGTCGCTGGCCCCGGGCGCGACGGTGGACCTGGCGTTCAACTACTACCTGCCGGTGTCCACGCCGTCGAACTGGACGGTGAACATCAGCGGCACGACGTACGCGCTCGCCGGTGACCTGGCGCGCGGGACGACGGTGGTGGAGCCGGGCGGCTCGACCCCGACCCCGACCCCGACCGGTCCGACGCCGACCCCGACGGGTCCGACCCCGACGCCGACCGGTGGCCCCTGCACCGCCCCGGCGTACGTGGCCGGCACGGTGTACAACGCGGGCAACGAGGTCTCCCACAAGGGCCACAAGTGGAAGGCCCAGTGGTGGACCCAGAACGAGGAGCCGGGCACGACCGGCGAGTGGGGCGTCTGGAAGGACCTCGGCACCTGCTGACGCCCTGACCTCGGCAAGAACGCCCGGCGGCGGAATTCACGGCCCTTGCCGCCGCCGGGTCCCTACCGCGTCCTCGCCGTGGTCCGCGTGTGCGGGCCGCGGCGAAGGCGTTCACGCTGGAGACATGACCACGATCCTGGTGACCGGAGGTACGGGCACACTGGGCGGGCCCGTCTGCGAGAAGCTGCGCACGGAGGGCCACGAGGTGCGGGTGCTCAGCAGGCACTCGCCGCCGTACGCCGTCGATCTGCGCCGGGGCGGCCCGCTCCTGGACCGGGCCGTGGACGGCGTGGACGCGATCGTCCACTGCACGAACATCACGCGCCACGACGAGCAGGCGGCCCGGCTGCTGATCGAGGCCGCGCACCGGGCCGGGGTGCGCCATCTGCTGTACATCTCGATCGTCGGCGTGGACCGCGTGCCGCTGGGCTACTACCGCGCGAAGTACGCGGTCGAGCGGCTGATCCAGCAGTCGGGGCTCGGCTGGACGATCCTGCGGACCACCCAGTTCCACGACCTGATCCTGCGTCTCCTGGAGGGGCTGGCGAAGCCGCCGGTGATGCTGGTGCCGAAGGCCGTACGGGACCAGCCGATGGAGGTCACCGAGGCCGCGTACCGCCTCGCGGAGCTCGCGGCGGGCCCCCCGGCCGGGCGTGTGGCGGACATGGGCGGCCCCGAGATCCGTACGTTCGCCGAGCTGGCCGCGGCCTACCTGGGGGCGAGCGGGAAACAGCGGAGGATCGTCGAGGTCCCCCTGCCGGGCAAGGTCTACCGGGGACTGCGCCACGGAGGCCATCTCGCGCCCGAGTCCGCGGTGGGACGGGTGACCTTCGAGGAGTTCCTGGCGACGCGGTTCGACGACGGAAGCACTCCCGGCCGGCCCACGCCCTAGTCCGGTCTGCCCCACATGGGCGCGTCTCACGTCCTTTGCGGAGTGTTCGGCCGAATTGTCGAGTACCTTCCGGCCATAGTGCGGGCATGACACGCACCCGCTTCCACACGCGCCTGCGCACGCGTGCGCGCGCCCGCAGCGCGCTGCTCTGCGCCGCTCTCCTCGCCGCCACCGTCCAGACCTCGGCCGCCACCCCCGCTCTCGCGGAGGGTCCCGGCCACCACGGTGACCGCGACTGTGTGAGGACCGAGCGCCCCCTCGACGGCCAGGCCCGCAAGGTCCTGGACATCACCCGCAAGGCCAAGAAGGACCTGAAGCTGAACTCCGTGGAGCTGAAGGTCACGCTCGACGGGCGCGAGGTCCTCACCGACGCGCTCGGCGAGTCCATGACCGGTGTCCCGGCCCAGCCGGACATGCACTTCCGCGCCGGCTCCGTGGCCTTCGCCCACATCGGCACGGCCCTCCTCCAGCTCGTCGAGGAGGGGAAGGTCTCGCTCGACGACACCGTGGAGCGCTGGCTGCCCGATCTCCCCAAGGCCGAGCAGATCACCCTGCGGATGCTGGCCTCCAACACCACCGGCCTCCACGACTACGTCACCGACCCGGCCTTCCTGGCCGAGCTGGTCCCCCACCCGTTCCGCCAGTGGACCCCGGACGAGCTGCTGGCGTTCCCGTACAGCCACTCGTTCTGGTACGAGCCGGGGACCAACTGGAGCTACTCCCACGCCAACTACCTGCTCCTGAGCCAAGCGCTGGAGAAGATCACCGGCATTCGGATCGACGAGTTCCTGAAGGAGCGGGTCTGGGGTCCCCTCGGGCTCCGCAACACGCAGAACAACTTCACTCCGGACATCCCGAGTCCCGTCCTGCATGCCTTCACGTCCGACCGCGGCATCTACGAGGAGTCCACCTTCTGGAACCCGTCGTGGACCACCGCGCCCGGCGCGGTCATCACCACCGACATCTGTGACCTGGCCCGCTCGGCACAGGCCATCGGCAGCGGCGAACTCCTGTCGCCCCGCTCCTACCGCACCTTCCTGAACCCGGGCACGGTCGGCCTGGGCGGCGGAACCGCCACGTGTCCCGCCACGATCTGCATCAAGCAGACCGAGGCCGCCCACTTCGGACTGGGCATCATCGTGGTCGACACCTGGCTGGTCCAGAACCCGTCGTTCTCCGGCTACGCGGCTATCCAGGCGTATCTCCCCTCCGAGCGCCTCGCCATCGCGGTCTCGACGACCAAGACCGCGAACACGCCGGAAGGCAACACGGCCGAGGACGTCGCCGAACTCATCGCGGCCGAGCTCGCCCCGGGCACCCCGCTGACGATCAGCTGACCCACTGGAGCCAGGGGCGGCCGGCCCCGGTCGGCCACGCCCGGGGGGACACCCCCTAGTAGTGCTTTGTTAGGTGGTCTTGTCGTGGTGGGTGGGTGGTAGTTCGCTGGCTGTATGAGGTCTGGGGAGCTTGCCGCGGTGCGGGGCCG
>NZ_JBHWBS010000102.1:0-1790 GCF_042735655.1 Streptomyces sp. NPDC059567
GCCGCCGCGTGTCCCCGCGGCGGCGCCGCGTCGTGCTGTTCCGGCCCGGCTCAGGAAGCCGCGAGCCCCGGGTGGTTCAGGGGCGCGCCGCGCGGACCTCGACCCGGCCGAGCAGGGTCCGGCCGTCCGGCGCGAGCACCAGCTTCCGGTAGCGGCCGCCGGCCCGGTCGGCCTCGCTGAACTCGATGGCCCCCTCCGTACGGGCGTGGATGTCGCCGAAGCCGGAGACCCCGATGCCCAGCAGCTTGAGCCGCGTCGGCCGGCCGGTGTCCGTGAACGGCGTGTGGTCGAGGCCGAGGAGCTGGCGGGCCACGGAGGCGGCCATCCGCAGGCCGGGGGCGACGAGCCCGTGGCAGCGGCCCTCGACGGCGGCGCACTCGCCGACGGCCCAGATCCGCCCGTCCGCGGTCCGCAGCCGGTCGTCCACGAGGAACCCGCCTCGTTCGCCGGTCGCCAGGCCCGCGGCCGCGGCGAGCTCGTCACGGGGCCGGATCCCGGCGGAGAAGACGACGAGGTCGGCCTCGATCTCCGTACCGTCCGCGAGCCGCACCCGGTCCGCCTCCACGGACACGGTGGTCGCCCCGCAGTGCACCTCGACGCCGAGGTCCCGCACCAGTGCGGCGAGGAGCCGCCCGCCGCCCGCGTCCACCTGGAGCGGCATGAGGCGCGGGGCCGCCTCCACGACGTGCGGGCGCATCCCGAGGTGCCGCAGGGCGTCGGCGGCCTCCAGGCCGAGCAGCCCGCCGCCGATGACGACACCGGGGCGGCCGGCGCGGGCGGCGGCGCGGATCGCGTCGATGTCCTCGACGGTGCGGTACGTGAAGCAGTGCGGCAGGTCGTGGCCGGGGACGGGCGGCACGAAGGGCCGGGACCCGGTGGCCAGGACCAGCGCGTCGTAGCCGAGGCGCGTCCCGTCGGCGCACCGTACGGTCCGTCGCTCCCGGTCGATCCCGGTCACGGTCGTGGAAAGGCGCACGTCCACCAGGGAGTCGGGGGCGGGCAGGGCGAGATCGGATGGCGTCGGGCCGGAGAGGAGGGAGGAGAGCGCGACCCGGTCGTAGGCGCCGCGCGGCTCCTCCCCGAGCATGACCACCCGCCACCCGTCGGTCCGGTCCAGGGTGCGCAGCTCCGTGACGAGCCGGTGCCCGACGGGTCCGTAGCCGGCGACGACCAGTGTCCGGCGGCTCACGCGACGCCCTCCGGGACGCGCAGCGCGGCGCACACCGCGCGGACCGCGTCGGCGCAGCCGCCGCAGCCGGTGGTCGCCCGGGTCGCCGCGGCCACCGCCCCGACGTCCCGCGCGCCGTCCAGCCAGGCCCGCACGACGGCCCCCTTGCTGACATTGTTGCAGTGGCAGAGCACGGCCTCGTCGGCCAGCGTGGCGGGATCGGCTCCCGCACCCCCGGCCCCCGCCCCGGCCTTCGGGCCGAGCAGGAGGGCGAGCCGGTCGGCGGGCACGGGGCGTCCCCGGTCGTACGCCTGGCTGACGGCCGCGATCCCCTCGGGCAATCCGACCAGCACGGCCCGTACCACCCTCTGCTCCGTGATCTCGATCCGCGCGTACCGCCCCCGAGCGGGGTCGGAGAACGTCACGACCTCGTCGCTCTCGGCCCGCCCCGCCGCCCACCCGCGCGGCCCCAGGCACAGGACGTCCAGGCCCGGGACGCGGGGCCGGCCGGCCCCGGGGGGGGGGGGGGGCGCCGCGGGGGCCCCCGGCCGAAAGGGGGGGCGGGAGAGCCCCCGCGCCCCGGCGCCCGCGGGGGGCGGGGGGGCCCCCCCCGCCCCGGCTT